>NZ_RZRK01001279.1:0-1034 GCF_003997835.1 Mesorhizobium sp. M7A.F.Ca.CA.004.12.1.1 | reverse complement strand
GCATACGAGACCAGATCGAGCCCGGCAACGACGCCCGCCTGCCTCGCTTTGAGCACCAACGTGGCAGTGCAATCATACGGGATAACCGCATCGGTGGTCAGGTCGCCGGATCTGCCCAGGTCTTCGAGGAGCGCAATGCGCACAATCGGTTCGATCAGGGTCGCGGGGAGGGGGGAGAATGAAGTCATATCAAGTGCTCCGTATGGTAGCCCGGCAATCGAGTGCGGCCGCGGCCCGCATTGCGCTGTGCAGTGTCAGCCGTGATGGGCGCACGTTGGCATCGTGGAGCGGGAAATCGGACCGACAGTGCGCGCCTCGACTCTCTTCCCGCCTCAGGGCCGCCGCGGCGATCATCAGTGAGACCAAAGCCGGACCAGAGGCAGCGACACTATTGGCTGCGATCGGCAGCAGGGTCGCCACCGCTTCGCGCATTGCCTCGCCGTCGCGGATGATACCCAGGGCGGCGGAGACAATCGGGCGGACCACGGAAGCGTCTGGTCGTGGAGGGACGAATGTGGAGCATCTGCGCGGTCGCCGGGTATACGACGTGCCGGCAACGCTTTCGGCAACCCAGCTCGCGGTGACCGCCGCTTCGGTGAGCGAGTTGCTGGCCAGGCGGTTGGCGCCGTGCAGGCCGGTACAGGCCACCTCACCGCAGGCCCACAATCCCTCGATGGAGCTGCGGCCGGCGCTGTCTACGGCGACGCCGCCCATGTGATAATGTGCCGCCGGGCGCACCGGGATCAGGTCGGTCGCGGGGTCGATTCCTGCGCTCCGGCACAATTCGGCGATGCCTGGAAAACGCTTGCCAAATCTCGGGCCGAGACTTTGCCGTGCGTCCAGGAATACGCGGCGTCCAACGGCAAGCTGGTGCCAAATGGCGCGCGCTACGACGTCGCGAGGCGCAAGTTCACCGCCAGGTGTGTCGGCGAGGAAGCGCTCTCCTCGCTCATCGATGAGCACCGCGCCTTCGCCACGCACGGCTTCGCTCACCAGCGGCATCGGCCGGCGCGGACCGTCGAGCGCAGTTGGAT
>NZ_RZRK01001278.1:0-1037 GCF_003997835.1 Mesorhizobium sp. M7A.F.Ca.CA.004.12.1.1 | reverse complement strand
GCAGGTTCTGCTCGGTCAGCATCGTCCACAGGGCAATGACGACGCGGCTCGGCGAGGGCAGGAACTGCGGCGCAATGATGCCCGCGCGCGCCGCCAGCTCCCACAGGGCAACGACGAGCACAGCCGCGGCGACACTGACGGCAAACTCCAGCATCGGCGATGCGCGACCGCGGAAGACAAACAGGCTGCTGAACAAATCATTATCCCCGGATGATCGAAAGAACGGCCGTCACCGGCGCGAGCCGGAATGACATCGCTGCCGACAGCCGAGACAAGCTGCCGGCCCGGCCGCGCGGCCGCTATTTCGCCGGGATCTTGTTGATCGCCGAACTGTCGATCTGGTCCGCCGCCACCAGTCTGTTGTCGGCGGCGCCGTTCTCCAGGTTTAGATCCATCACCGTGTCGAATATCCCGTGCAACGTGCCTTTTTCTCCCGGCTTGCCCATGTAGGCCAGGGATTCTGCAAGCGTCGTGTAGGACAGGCTGGAGTTGACGATGTCGGTCACTTCGGCAGGCGTCAGGCCGAAATGCTTGGACGCCATGTCGGCGAATTTTTCCGGCTCGGCCTTGATGAAATCGACCGTCTCATAGATGCAGCCGAGGAATTTTGCGTATTTGTCGGGGTTCGCCTTGAAGTCGTCGTTGCGGGCGATGATCGCGTCGATGATGATGCCGCGATGATCCTTGGACGAGATCAGCATGCGGGCACCGGTGCGGGTCGAGGCCTTCAGCGCCTGCGACATGAACGGTTCGTAGGTCGCGATCGCGGCGATCGATTCATCGACGAAAACCGCACCCGTATCGGCCGTCGCGATGTCCTTGATCTGCAGATCCTTCAGCGACAGGCCCGCCTGCTTCAGCTCCATCTGCAGCAGCAGGCGCGAGGGGATGTTGGGCTCGGCCGCGACGACCTTGCCCTTCAGATCGGCAACGGACTTGATCTTGTCATCGGTGATGACGCCGTCGCCACCGACGGATTCGTCGATCGTGCCGATGATGATGCCGGGCGTCGAGGCGTCGCGCGGGCGGCCCTGATA
>NZ_RZRK01001277.1:0-1037 GCF_003997835.1 Mesorhizobium sp. M7A.F.Ca.CA.004.12.1.1 | reverse complement strand
CTAGGTGTGAGCTTTCGAGAGGTTGTCCATTCGGACCGGACCGAGGAGACTGGAGTTACCACGCTTCAGCATCCATCGGAGGGTCCGAATGAACATCCACAAGAATGCCCGTCTCACACCGCTGCGTCGAGAGGAGATGGCGTTATCGGTGATAGAAGGCGCTTTTTCCAAAGCCCATGCGGCGCGCGTCTATGGCGTGTCGGCCAAGATCGTGGCGCGCTGGGTCGAGCGCTATAAGACCAAAGGGCGGGCCGGCATGGTCGACCGCTCGTCGCGGCCCACCGTCATGCCGAGCCTGACCGAACAGTCCGTGGCCGAGCGCATCGCAGCCTTGCGTCGCCAGCGGCTGACCGGCAAGCACATCGCCCATGAGGTCGGCGTCTCGCCCGCCACCGTCAGCCGGGTTCTCAAGCGTGCCGGGCTGTCGCGGCTCAGGGATATCGAGCCGGCCGAACCGGTCCGGCGCTACGAGCGGGAGCATCCCGGCGAGATGATCCATATCGACATCAAGAAGCTCGGCCGCTTCAGCCAAGTCGGCCATCGTATCACCGGCGATCCGCAAAAGGGCAAGTCGCGCGGCGCCGGCTGGGAGTTCGTCCATGTCTGCATCGACGACGCGTCCCGCATCGCCTTCTCGCAAATCCTGCCCGACGAGAAAAAGGAGTGCGCCATCGCCTTCCTCAAGGCCGCGGTCGCCTATTACGCCAGCCTCGGCGTCACGATAGCCCGCGTCATGACCGACAACGGCTCCTGCTACAGATCAAAGGCCTTCGCCAAGGCCTGCCGCGATCTCGGCCTCAAGCACGTCACGACAAGACCCTATACGCCCAAGACCAATGGCAAGGCCGAGCGCTTCATCCAGACAGCACTGCGCGAATGGGCCTACGCCATTGCCTATCCGACATCCGATCATCGTGCCGCCGAACTGCCTGTCTGGCTGCACAGATACAATTGGCATCGTCCACATGGCAGCCTAAAGTCAAAAACGCCTATCAGTCGCCTCGCCCTGATCGAGGACAACCTGTTGAAGCTCCACA
>NZ_RZRK01001276.1:0-1040 GCF_003997835.1 Mesorhizobium sp. M7A.F.Ca.CA.004.12.1.1 | reverse complement strand
GGTCGAACATATCGCGGACGCGGCTTGCACCAACGCCTACGAACATCTCGACGAAGTCAGAACCGGAAATGGTGAAGAACGGCACATTGGCTTCGCCGGCAACCGAGCGGGCGAGCAGCGTCTTGCCGGTTCCCGGAGGGCCGACGAGCAGCACGCCGCGCGGAATCTTGCCGCCGAGCCGCTGGAATTTCTGCGCATCGCGCAGGAACTCGACGATCTCTTCCAGATCTTCCTTGGCTTCGTCGACGCCGGCAACATCCTGGAAGGTGACGCGGCCATGCGCTTCGGTGAGCAGCTTGGCCTTCGACTTGCCAAAGCCCATCGCGCGGCCGGAGCCGGACTGCATCTGGCGCATGAAGAATATCCAGACGCCGAGGATGAGGATCATCGGCAGCCAAGAGATCAAATAGCCGAACAGCGAATTGGAACCGTCTGTTTCAGGCCGCGCATTGATGGTGACGTTCTTGTCCTGCAGCCGCGAGACCAGCGAAGGATCGCCGGGCGAATAGGTCTGGAAGCCGCTGGCATTGTCGGTGTAGGTGCCGCTGATGCGGGCGCCCGCGATGGTCACCGTCTTGACCCGGCCCGCCGCGACATCCTGCAGGAACTGCGAATAAGGCACATCGCTGGAAGCCCCTCGCGTCTGCGGCGTCTGGAACAGATTGAACAGGGCTATGAGCAGGACCGCTATGATCGCCCAGAGCGCGAGGTTGCGATAGTTCGGATTCATCAATTGTCCCGTTGGCGTCCGCGGGGCGGACACGCGTCATGAGAGGAAACTTGCGCCTAACATAGGGAGAGCACCTCCCCTTGCCAAGCATAACAGCACGTCTGGGTTAAGCTTTCGCGCAACCATCAGCCGGCACTATGGCCGCTGAAAGGCAAGGGCGGGACCGGGGCCGCGCCAATCAGCCCGGCGACGGCCTGCGCCGGCGCCAGGTCGAAGGACGGCAGGAAGCGGGCAAAGGGACTAACGACCGGCCGCACTTCCACCATCGCCGACTTCAGTTCATATCCAGGCAAACCAAGGCATTCCCCGG
>NZ_RZRK01001275.1:0-1047 GCF_003997835.1 Mesorhizobium sp. M7A.F.Ca.CA.004.12.1.1 | reverse complement strand
CACTCGGCGGCGTGCCGCTGGTGGTGGTCGCGCAGGTTGCGTCGGCATCGGCGATGTTCGCCTTCTTCTTCCGGCTGCAGGCGGTTGGCGGTCCGGTCTATCTCAGCCAGATCGGTTATGTGGCGGCGGCCGTCGGCCTGTTTGCCGGAACCATCTTCCTCGGCGAGCACTATCAGCTGCTGACCTGGGCGGGCGCGGTCATCATCACCGCGGGCGTGTTCATCACCACCAGGGCACAAAGCCAGACCGGCACGAAGCTGCAAAGGCAGGCGGCGTAAGTGCTTTCGCGCCTCAGCCGGCGTCGGTTTCGTTCTCTTCGCCACCGGGTTCCGGCCTTGGGTGCCGGCGGCGATGAGTGGCCGCGGCGCGGGCCGCCTGTTCGTAGATGCCGGTCATCAGCTCCAGTGTGCGCGCCGCTTCCTCGAGCTTGGCCGCCATCTCCGGGACGCGTGTCACCGCTTCGATGAGCAGGACGGACCGGATGTCGGCATAGCGTTCGGTGACTCGAAACCCAAGCGGCGTGACCTCGTAGGTGACGCCGGCCCTGCCGCTGCCGGTTCGCTTGACCAGGCCGCCCTTGAGCAATTTGCGCAGGCTGTACTGGATGTTGGGGATGTCGTCTCTGTTGGTCATCTGCGCCAGGTCGCGGACGCTCTTTGGCCGGTCGTTCATCCTGATGATGTGAAGCAGCGCATTTTCCGGCCCGCTGGCGGAAAACTCGATCACCGTCGCCAGGCATTCCGCCTGCCAGTGGCCGAACGCCTCGTAGGAGCGCATCAGCGCATATTCGATTTCGGCGACGTCGATTTCGAGCGGCGTCCGCGCCAGATGCCAGCCGCGATCCAGCAGCTTGGCTTGTGTTTCCAATGGTTTGCGCCGGTCGTTCATCATGTCTCCCCGCCCGGCAGCATGCGCCGATCCGGCCGATTGCGTCCATATGATTTTATGATAGACTTTCTATTATAAAATATAACCTAAAAATGAGGAGAACGCGACCGATGAGCATGCTCGACAAGACCGCAGCCAACGCACAGCCCTTCTTTCTAG
>NZ_RZRK01001274.1:0-1049 GCF_003997835.1 Mesorhizobium sp. M7A.F.Ca.CA.004.12.1.1 | reverse complement strand
GCGACAACGACCAGGGCAAGCGCGAGCAATCTGTCGGCACCCTTGTTCATTGAAATCCCTCGGGCGTTGTTGCGGCCCTCACCATGTGACGGTTGCCCCGCATGTCGACGTCGAGACTATCAGCCGCAAGCTCGTGTCGCCAAGAGCCCGTGTGGACGCCCGGCTTGGTTGACACATCTTGCGTATCTGCCATTCTCGCGTAGGGATGAGGAGAGATTACCATGAAGAAGACTTACGCGAAGCCGGCTCTCGTCAAGAAGGGCAAGCTTTCAGCCGTCACGGCAAACGGCTCGACCAGCGCCACGATATAATCTGGCACACTCTTGGCCGAAACGCGCCTGGCGCTGGAGCAATTCCAGAAAAAGCATCGAAGGCCTTCGATCCGGGATGGCGTAAACAAGAATTGGAGGGCGGGCGCCTTGCCGCTCCTCCTTGGATTTATTGCAGTTTTACCGATTCCAGCCGCATGGTTGACAGATGGCCGCAGTCTGGCATCATCGGATCGGGATTTTAGGAGAGTCTGATATGAAAAAGATCTATGTGAAGCCATCGTTCTTGAAAAAAGGCCGGTTGTCGGCGATCACTGCGGCCAACGGCGCCTCGATTATTATTGTGCCGGGCTGACCGTCAACATAACCTGATTGAAGCGGGGCGAAATTTCGCTCCGCTTTGGCATGCCTAAATCTCAGCGCGTTAAGACCAGATCGTCCACGACCATTTGCCAATAGTGCTTCGTCGACAGGCGAACACGCGTTACAGCTTTGAGCATTGGGGCGTAGTGCAGCGGCGTCAGCGCCGACAGCGTGACCTCGTCGCTTGCAATCAGCTGCTCGCCAAGCCAGCTTTCGATCAGCGCCACCTCCCCTTCTGACGCCAGCCAGGCGGCGCTCAGCATGACCGAGTGAAAGCCGAACGGCCGTTCGCAGCTGAATTCGGCCGGCAGCCCGCTGCTGGTGTAGAGCACATGGTCGCCGGAAACATTGCCATTGACATAGCCCTGGCTATCCTTGGTGAAGTCGCGGGCCATCGCATTCAGGTTGCGCCACGCC
>NZ_RZRK01001273.1:0-1058 GCF_003997835.1 Mesorhizobium sp. M7A.F.Ca.CA.004.12.1.1 | reverse complement strand
GATTTCTATATTCCCGGCGTGCCGCTTAAGAAGCTGCGCAACATCGGTCTCAAGATGCAGGGCGGCGGCGTCGGCTACTATCCGTCATCCGGTTCGCCGTTCGTCCACATGGATATCGGCAATGTGCGCCATTGGCCCGGTATCAGCCGGCAGGAACTGGTCAGCCTGTTCCCCAATGGCAAGACGCTGCATGTGCCGAGCGACGGCAGGCCGCTGCCCGGCTTTGAGCAGGCGCTCGCCTCCTACAAGGCGCGCAAGGGTTCAGGCTCGCCGGCCATCGAGATGGCCAGCGCCGGCGGCAGCGGCAAGAAGTCAGGTGGCTTCCTGTCGGCATTCTTCGGCGGCGGCGACGACGAGGCCGAAGACAGCGCCGATGTCCAGACCGCTTCGGCGGCCCCCCCGCCCAAGGCGAGAAACCTGAAGCCGGCAGCAGCAGCCAAGACCAGCAACCTCCCGGGCATTGCCATCGTGGCGCCGGAGAATGCGCGGCGCGCCGAGATTCCGCAGGTGGCCGAGCAGCAGGCTCCGGAGCCGGAAGAGGACACGCCGGAGACGATCATCGCCGCATTGCCGGCCCGAAGCGTTCCGCTGCCGGATTTCGCACCGCGGCCAAAAGCCGATCTCGGCGCTCAGCAGCCTGAGAATGTTCCTTTTGCGATGGCGGAGGCGACAGCCACCACCGAGCAGGCCGTGGCGACCGCGCATGCGCCGGCGAGCGTTCCTTTCGGCGTGGCCGATGCAACGGCTTCGGCTAATCCGGCCCAGGTCGCGGTCAACAACATACCGTTGCCGACATGGCGTCCCGACAATTCGCTGCCGGCCGCTTTGGCTGCGGCGCCCAGCAAGGATGTGCTGATGGCGCTGGCCGAGACGGCTGATCAAAGCAAGACGGCGACCGATGCGTTCTCGGTGCTGCCGACGGCGCGGCCCGAGATGGCCAGGCCGGATGCGGTCAAGGCCGTGCTCGACGAGGCCAATGCCCAGGTCGGTGCGGCCGATTACCAGCTTGCTTCCTTGTCCGGATCCGAGCCGCGTTCGGCGTTCAACGATCCAGGCAC
>NZ_RZRK01001272.1:0-1069 GCF_003997835.1 Mesorhizobium sp. M7A.F.Ca.CA.004.12.1.1 | reverse complement strand
AGGCAAGATCGACGCCGTGCTGCCGGACTATTCGAAATACGTATCGTCGAAATACGTCACAGAGGCGCTCGCCTCGAACTAGTACTCGTTTAACGCAATTCCGGACGGAAAACCGCTTCACACTTTTCCTGGAATTGCTCTGAACCCGGCCCGCGCGCTTCTTCCCTGACGCCGCGTGCTGACTGCCCCGGAACCGCTGACGAGCGCCGGGGCCGTCGGATTTCAACGAACCGCGAGGCATCCATGCCGCATCTCGTGCTCGACCCCCATCTCGTACTGGACCCCCATCTCGTATTGGACAAGGTCTCGATCCACTATGACGGCCAGGCGGCGCCTTCCGTCGAACGGGTGTCGATCGATGTCGCCAAGGGCGATTTCGTCGTGCTGGTCGGCCGGTCCGGCTGCGGCAAGACCTCGCTGCTCAACGTCGCCGCCGGCCTTGTCGCGCCGGCACGCGGGCGCGCCTCCATCAACGGCAAGCCGATCACCGCGCCGGGCTCGGACCGGGCGGTGGTGTTCCAGAACGACGCGCTGTTCCCATGGCTGACGGCGCGCGAAAACGTTGCCTTCGCGCTCAGGCTGCGCGGTGTCAGGCCAGCCGAGCGGGCGCAGCGCGCCGATGAGCTGCTGGCGCTGGTGAAGCTCACCGACGCCGGCGACAAGCGCATCTGGGAGCTTTCCGGCGGCATGCGCCAGCGCGTCGGCCTGGCCCGGGCGCTCGCCGCCGAACCCGAATTCCTGCTGCTCGACGAACCGCTCGGCGCGCTCGATGCGCTGACGCGCGAACGCATGCAGACGACGCTGCTCGATCTGTGGACGGCAAGCGAGGTCGGCGTGCTGATGGTGACGCATGGCATCGAGGAGGCGCTGGTGCTGGCCACCCGCATCGTCGTGCTAGCGCCCGGCCCAGGCCGCGTGGTGCGGACTTTTGAACCCGGCTTCTCCAGGCGCTACGCATCGGGCGAAGCCATCCGCACCATCAAGGCCGATCCGGCTTTTGCGGTGGCGCGTGGCGAATTGACCGACGCGATCTTCGAAGGAGAGGCGGCATGACCGTTACCTCCTACAC
>NZ_RZRK01001271.1:0-1077 GCF_003997835.1 Mesorhizobium sp. M7A.F.Ca.CA.004.12.1.1 | reverse complement strand
CGGCAAGGCTGCGGCCGCGAAAATCGAAGACGGGCAGCGGCAGACGGGTGAAGAAGACCAGGCAAAGCGCGGTGTCGTCGACGACCTGCCGTGGGGAAAGAGCCAGGTTCCTGAACTTCATGCTCTAGCCCCTCGCAATGGCATGGAAGAAGGTGCCGCTGGCATGGCCGCGCCGGTAGCCCGAGGCGCCTATCGGATTGCCCTGGCCATCGGCAAGGTCGGCGAGCGGTTCGTCATTGCCGGTGGCCGTCATCTGCGCATAGTGGAATTCGTGGCCGCGAATCAGCGCCCCAGCCGAGCCCAGCGGGCAATCGGCGCGCAGCCGCGCCTCGCGATAGCCGAGGTTCATCTTGCGTTTGGCGAAGCTGGTGGAATGGCCGAGCAGGCCGAGCATCGCATGCGTTTCGCCCGACGCGTCCTCCAGCGCTTCGCCCAGCACCATGAAGCCACCGCACTCGCCGTGGATGGGCTTCGTCGTGGCGAAACGGGTCATCCCGGCGCGGAAAGTCGCGGCGGCGGCGAGCTTGCCGGCGTGAAGCTCGGGATAGCCGCCCGGCAGCCAGCAGACATCGCAAGCCTCGTCGGGCGCTTCGTCGGCGAGCGGCGAGAACGGGACGATTTCGGCGCCGGCCTTGCGCCAGTAGGCGGCGACATGCGGATAGAGGAAGGTGAAGGCGGCATCCTCGGCCAGTGCGATCCGCTGGCCGGGCGGCGCCAGTGCGTCGGTGAAGCCGCCAGACGCCGGGGTGAAGGGTGTCGCCAGGGCCATGATCGCATCGAGGTCGAGCGATTTCTCCGCCATGTCGGCCAGCCGGTCGAGATGCGCCATCAGGTCGTCATATTCGCCGGCCTGGACGAGGCCGAGATGGCGTTCGGGCAGGTTCAGCGTGGGATCGCGCAGGATGGCGCCGACGACTGGCAGGCCGATCGCCTCGATGGCGTCGCCCGACAGCCGGCGGTGCCGCTCGCTGCCCAACCGGTTGAGCACTACACCGGCCATGCGTACATCCGGATCGTAGGTGGGAAAGCCCTTGGCGACGGCGGCCGCGGTGGTCGACTGGCCGGAGACGTCGAGCA
>NZ_RZRK01001270.1:0-1077 GCF_003997835.1 Mesorhizobium sp. M7A.F.Ca.CA.004.12.1.1 | reverse complement strand
CTGCGCCTGCGCATCGTTCTGCTCGGATTGGGTGGTGGTGCCCTGCTCGGCGGGAAGGTTGCGCAGGCGCTCGAGCTCTCCCTCGCCAAAACGCTGATAAGAGAACGGACTGCTGGTCCAGCCTTCGGTTTCGAGAACGCCCGGCTCCAGGCTCTGCACATTGCCGGTCAGGATCTGTCCGTTGGCGTCGGCGATCAGATAGAGGTTGGCGCCGGGCTGGCGCGAGCGGGCCTCGACTACACGGACCAACACCGGCAGACCGCCGCGTTGATAGGCGCGAGCCAGACCGAGCACCTCGTCATTGATGGTGTCCTGTGTCTGCCCGGTCAGCATGCGCGCCGACAACGAGGTCATATAGAAGACGAGCGCCACCGCGCAGAGCGCGAAGAGCAGGAGGTAGAGCGCCGAAAGCCGCGCTGCCGTTGTCTTCATGATGGCTGGCACGGAAAGAGCCATGCCGCAGCTAGCCGCTCTTCAGCATATAGCCGGCGCCGCGAACCGTATGCAGGATGGGCTTGTCGAAGCCCTTCTCGATCTTGCCGCGCAGCCGGGAGACATGGACGTCAATGACATTGGTCTGCGGATCGAAATGGTAGTCCCAGACATTTTCCAGCAGCATGGTGCGCGTTACCACCTGGCCGGCATGCCGCATCAGATATTCGAGCAATCGGAATTCACGCGGCTGCAGCGTTATCTCGCGTGACGCACGGCGGACCGAATGCGACAGCCTGTCGAGTTCGAGATCGCCGACGCGGTAGACGGTTTCGGCTTCCTTGGCGCTGGCGCGCCGGTTCAGAACCTCGACGCGGGCGAGAAGCTCGGAGAAGGCATAGGGCTTTGTCAGGTAATCGTCGCCGCCGGCGCGCAGACCCGTGACCCGGTCATCGACCTCGCCGAGCGCCGAGAGGATCAGCACCGGCGTTGTGTTGCCCCTGGACCGGAGACCGGCAATGACCGACAGGCCGTCGCGACGCGGCATCATCCTGTCGATCACCATCACGTCGTAGTCGCCGGCGTCGGCGAGCGCAAAGCCGGTTTCGCCGTCACCGGCGACATGAGCAGTGTGACCGGCCTGTC
>NZ_RZRK01000126.1:0-10515 GCF_003997835.1 Mesorhizobium sp. M7A.F.Ca.CA.004.12.1.1 | reverse complement strand
GGCGAGCATGGCGCCGGCGAACACACCCGGCAGGATGAGCGGCAGCGTGACGCGACGAAAGGCGACCCAACCGGTTGCATAGAGATCGCGGGCGGCTTCCTCCAGATCGAAGTCCATTCCCTGCAGGCGGGCGCGTATCGGCAGGAAGGCGAACGGGATGCAGAAGGTGGTGTGGGCGATCATCAGCTTCACCATTCCGTTGGCGAGCCCGATCTCGGAGAAGAGGATCAGGACGGCGACAGCAACGACGATTTCGGGCAGGAGCAGCGGCAGGTTCACCACCGCTTCGGAGATGCGGCGGAACCGGACATCGCGGCCGCGCACCAGCACCAATGCCGCCATCAACGCGACAAGGGTCGAGGCGACTGTGGCGACCGTGGCGACGAGCAGGGAGGTCTTCACCGCTGTCATCAGGTTGGCGTTGGACAGAGCGGTGGCGTACCAGTGCAATGAGAAGCCGCCCCAATTGGAGACGATCCGGTTCGCATTGAAAGAGTAGAACACCACGACGGCGATGGGCAAATAGAGATAGGCGAAGAAGATCGCGCTGAAGAGACCGAAGCCCGGATAGCGCCTGACATCATCGTCCGCGTTCATGCCGCACGCTCCATGCCTTCGGTGCGCATCGAGCGCAGACCCTGGAAAATCAGGAAGACCATGACCGCGGCCATCAGCACGATGGCGATGGCGGCGCCGAGCGGCCAGTTGCGGGCGCCACCGAACTGTAGCTGGATGAGATTGCCCATCATCATGGTCTTGCCGCCGCCGAGCAGGGTCGGCTCCAGGACCGCGCCGAGGCTTGGAACGAACACCAGGATCGCGCCGGCGATCATGCCGGGCCGGGTGAGGGGCAGGATAACGCGGCGCAATGTGGTGACGCGGTTGCCATAGAGATCATGCGACGCCTCGATGAGCGCAGGGTCGAGTTTCTCGATCGAGGCGAAGATCGGCAGGATCATCAGCGGAATGTAGCTGTAGACGAGACCGAGCAGCATGGCGGTGTTGCCGAACAGCAGCGAGTCCATGTTGTCGACGAGGCCGAGACCGCGAAGGGTCTTTTCGACGACACCATCCTTGCCAAGGATGATGATCCAGGAATAGACGCGCACGATCATCGAAACCCAGAATGGCAGCGTGACGAGATAGATCAGCAGCACTTTGATCGCCGGCCGCTGCAGCGCTATGAAATAGGCGACCGGGAAGCTCAGGAGCAGGCAGATCGATGTTGTCACGGCCGACAGGACCAGCGTTCTGGCAACAACGATGAGATATTGCGGATTGAACTCCATCTCGCCGGTCCAGCCTTCGTTGAACAAAAGCTGCTTGTAGGGCGCTGTGGTGAACACATATTCGAACCCGCCGTAAGGTCCGCGCGTCGAGAACGACACCACGATGATGATGCCGATCGGGATGATCAGCGTCAGCAGCATGATGAGATGGGCCGGCAGCAGGCCGAGGACATTCCAGTCGGGACTTTTTGTGCGTGCCTTCATGCGCCGAGGATCCGCACGGATTCGGCGGCAAAGCCAACTTTTACCGATTGCCCGATTTCGAACATCTGGCCGCGGCTGAGGCTGTTGCGCTTGGAGATGCGCAGCTTGGTTCCGCCCGCTTCAACGAGATAGTATGTGTAGCCGCCAAGATAATTGGTGCTCATGATCGTGCCGTCGACAGCGATCGGGTTGTCCTGCGCGGGCAGGCTGATTTTTTCCGGACGTATCGAGATGAAGGCCTTCTGGCCGGCGACCGCATTCTTGTGAGAGGCCGTCAAGGTCATGCCGAGTTGCGTTTTCACGGTTGCCTGCTCGCCGTCCACGGCAATCACGTCAGCATCGAGGAAGTTGGTCTCGCCGATGAAATCGGCGACGAAGCGGTTCGACGGCTCCTCGTAGATCGCCGCGGGTGTGCCAAGCTGCTGGATCTCGCCATCGCCGAGAACGCAGATGCGATCCGACATGTCGAGCGCTTCTTCCTGGTCGTGGGTGACGAAGACGAAGGTGATGCCGGTCTTGCGCTGCAGGATGCGCAGCTCGTCGCGCATGGCCTGGCGCAGCTTCAGATCGAGTGCGGAGAGCGGTTCGTCGAGCAGCAGCACTTCCGGTTCCGGCGCCAGGGCGCGGGCGAGCGCGACGCGCTGGCGCTGGCCGCCCGACAATTGCTGCGGCTTGCGCCCGGCAAAGGCCTCCATATGGACGAGACGAAGCATATCGGCGACGCGCTTATCGCGGCGGCCCTTTGACCAGCCGAGGTTTTCGAGCCCGAAGCCGATGTTCTGTTCGACGCTCATATGCGGAAACAGGGCGTAGCTCTGGAAGACGGTGTTGACCCGCCGCTTATGCGGGGGGAGTCCCTGTATGTCCGAGCCGTGCAGGAAAATCTGCCCCGCCGTCGGCTGCTCGAAACCGGCGATCATGCGCAGCAGGGTGGTCTTGCCGCAGCCGCTCGGGCCGAGCAGCGTGAAGAACTCGTTGTCGTAGATGTCGAAGGAAACAGGCTTCAGCGCCTGATAGGTGCCGAACACCTTGGAGACGCCCTTGATCTCGACGGCCTTTCGAGGTGCGCCGTGGCCAGCCTCGTCATTCATGGTCAGGCGCTCCGGTCAGGACTTTTGCGAGCTCGGCGATGAAGGTGATCGACGCCGCGCCACTGAGAACGGGCGCGGCGTCGATCAGGTAAGTTACATCTTCTCCCATTTGCCGCTGCGGACGACGAACATGTCGATGTCGATGGCCATGTTGGTCTGTCCGTTGGCATCGAACGAGACGTCTCCCAGAATGCCGTCGTGGTGGATGTCACGAATGGCCTTGCTCAGCGCCTCCTTGTCGTCGAGGCCTTTTTCCTTGATGACCTGAAGCAGGATCTGCGTCGCCTCGTAGGCATATTTCGCATAGGAGCCGGCAGGATCGGGATAAGCCTTGGTTTCATAGGCCTTGTTGAACTCCTCGAGCTTGGGGTTCGACTGGACGGCCGGAGTTCCGGCGATGGTGCCCTCGGCGGCAGCTCCCGCGATCTCGATGAATTTCGGGTCGTAGATGCCTGAAATTCCGTACATCGGCAGATTGCCCATGCCGAGGTCGGCCATCTGGCTGCGCACCAGCGCTGCTTCGGTGACGACACCGCCGAAATAGACCGCGTCGGGCGACGCTGCCTTCGCGGTCGTCAGCATGGCGCGGAAATCGGTCGTGCCGACAGCTGCGGCATCCGAAGAAACGACCTCGCCGCCGGCCGCCTTGAAGAAATCGCCGAACCATTTGGTGTTGGCCGCACCGTAGTCGGTGGTGTCGGAGATGATGGCGATCTTCTTGATCTTGCCTTGCTTGGCGATGGCTTCGGCCAGCGGTTTGTTCTCGTTGACCAGCGTCGGCGTGACGCGGGTCACGTTCGGGAAGTTCTGTTCGGTAATCTTCGGGCTGACCGCGCCCCAGACGATGAACGGCATCTGCGAGCGGTTGAAGACCGGGATCGTCGCCAACGCGACCGAGCTGTTCCAATGCCCCGTTGCCGCGACCACCGCGGGATCGTTGACCAGCTTCTGCGCCGCCGAAACGCCGACCGCCGGATCGGAGGCGTCATCGAGCACGACGCCTTCCACCTGGTGCGGATAGCCGCTGGCATTGGCCTGCTCGATGGCGAGCAGGAAGCCGTTGCGGGCGCCGAGGCCCTGCTGGGCGTTGCCGCCGGAGAGCGGCCCGATGAAGCCGAGCTTGATCTGGTCGGCCTGCGCCTGGGCGGCGCCCAGGGCGATGGCAAACAGAGAGCCGGCCAGAATTGACGATACGCGGATAAGCGCACTGCGCCTGTTTTGCATGGTTCCACCTCAAACAGAATTATCTGCCGCCGTCGTAGCGACCCGGCCGATCGTGATCGTCGGCTGATCATCAGTGTACGGGCGCGTATTCAGTGACGAAATTCGGAAATTGTGACTCGTGAGTTCGGAGATTCGTTCTGTCCGCCCGGGATGGCGATTGATACCTGTCGGCTTCAATCGAGAGACCGACCGCATGGCGGAACTGCTTGTCCAGCAACTGGTGAACTGGATAACCCTTGGCTGCATCTATGCCTTGCTGGCGATCGGATTCAGCCTGATCTTCGGTGTCTTGAACGTCATTCATTTCTCGCACGGCGATGTCGCGATGACGGCGCCGTTCATCACGCTGGCGCTTGCCCAGGCGTTGGCGACCGCTCTTGGCGCCTCGGGGCCCGCCTGGCTGGTGCTTGCGGTTCCGGTCGCCGTGTTCGCCGTCGGTTTGATCGGCGTCCTGCTGGACAAGGTGGTCATCAGGCGCTTCCGCGATGCGCCCGCCATGATGGCGCTGGTGGCGACCGTGGCGCTCGGCATCGTCATCCGCGAGCTGATCCGCCATCTCTATCCGCAGGGATCGAACCCGCATGCCTTCCCGCGCCTGGTGTCGGGCATGGCTTTCGAAATCTCCGGCGTTGCCATCAGCTGGTTCGCGCTGCTGGTGGTGGTGCTGACCGTCGCGCTGGTTGCCATGCTGTTTGTCTTCCTGCGCATGACCCCGCTCGGGCTGCGCATCCGGGCGGCCTCGGAGGACCGGGTCGTGGCGCGCATGATGGGCATCCGCGATGCACGCGTCTTCCGTGCGACGTTCTTCATTGCCTCGGCTATCGGCGCCATCGCTGGACTTCTGTTCGCAAGCTATGCCGGCGTGACACGGTTCGACTTCGGCGTCATGGCCGGCCTGCTCGGCTTTTCCGCCGCGGTCATCGGCGGCCTCGGCTCGATGCCGGGCGCCATACTGGGCGGACTGATCATTGCCGGCATCGAAGTGCTGGCGCAGACATTCGTGCCGGACGGCGCTTCCTACCGGCTGGTCTTCGTCTTCCTGCTGGTCATCGCCGTGCTCATCTTCCGCCCCGCCGGCCTGCTTGGGCGCACCGTCATGGAGAAAGTCTAGCATGCAGGGTCGTGCTTCACCCGACGTGCCGGGCATAGCCGCGGCCACGGTCTTCGCCATCGCCTCGCAAATCATCGGGGCAGCGTTCCTGTACCTCATCCTCAAAGTCGACGGCGGCTGGCAGGTGGTCGGCCTGCTGGCCTTGCTCGGCCTCGGTTTCTATCTGCTGGAGAGGCTGCCGTGGATCGCCGACTATGCGTTGGCGAGCTTTGCCCGGGTTCCGCTCGTGGCGATGATCACTGCGGCGGTCATCGTCCTGGCCTTTCCGTTCTTCGTCGGATCCAACACCTATATCCTCCATCTGCTGATCGTCGCCGAGCTTTATGCGGTGCTGGCGCTGGCGCTCAATTTCCAGCTCGGCAGCGCCAACATCCCGAACTTCGCCACCGGCGCTTCCTACGGCATCGGCGCCTACGTGTCGGCGCTGCTGGCGATCAATTTCGGCGTCAGCTTCTGGCTGACGCTGCCGGTCGCGGCGCTGGCGGCGACCCTGTTCGGTTTCATCATCGGCATCCCGTCGATGCGCACGCGCGACACTTATCTGGCGCTTGTCACCATCGCCTTCGGTGTCGTGGTCCAGCAATTGCTGAACAATTTCAGCTGGACCGGCGGACCCAACGGACTGGTCGGCATTCCGGCGCCCAGCCTGTTCGGCCATTCCTTTGCCGATCCGCTGGTGATCTTCTGCTGGAAGCTGCCGAGCCAGGCGAATTTCTATTATTTGTCGGCCGCACTGGTCGTCGTCGCCATCGTCACCGCGCATCGGCTGCACGGTTCGCGCATCGGTCTGGCCTGGAATGCGCTGCGCGCCGACGAGATCGCCGCCAAGGCGCAAGGCATCAATGTGGCGTGGTTCAAGGTTCTGGCCTTCGCCGTCGACGCCTTTCTCGCCGCCTTCGCCGGCACGATCTACGCCTTCTACGTCTCCTACATTTCTCCCGACAATTTCACCTTCCTGGTCTCCGTCACCATCATGACCATGGTCATCGTCGGCGGCATGGACAATATTTTCGGTGTCATCGTCGGTGCGTTCCTGCTGACCATCCTGCCGGAGAAATTGCGCGCGTTCGCCGACTACCGCCTGCTGTTCTTCGGCGTCGTCATCATCGGCTTCCTGATGATCCGGCCGCAAGGTCTGTTCCCGCAACGCATGCGGCGCTACGGAGGCGGACTGTGAGCGCGCTTCTCAAGGTCGAGAATTTGACGATGCGCTTCGGCGGCCTGGTCGCGCTCAACGATGTCAGCCTGTCGATCGACAAGGGCGCGGTGCTCGCCGTCATCGGCCCGAACGGCGCCGGCAAGTCGACGCTGTTCAATGTCGTGACCGGCGTCTACCGGCCAACCTCCGGTCGCGTGACCTTCGACGGCGCCGAGATCACCGGCCGCCCGTCCTACGAAGTTGTCGACCGCGGCATCGCCCGCACATTCCAGTCGTCGCGTCTGTTCTCCGACCTCAGTGTCCTCGACAACGTCATCATCGGCATGCACACCCGCACCAGGACCGGCGTGCTGACCGCGCTGTTTCGGCCCGGCGCGTCGCGCCGTGAGATGGCGGCCTGCGTGGAAAAGGCCGAAACCCTGCTCAAGCTCGGCTCCGGCGACCTGTTCGAACAACGCTACCGGCCAGCGGGCACGCTGGCGCAGGCCGACAGGCGACGGCTGGAAATTGCCCGCGCGCTCGCATCGCAGCCCAAGCTCTTGCTGCTCGACGAACCTTCGGTCGGCATGGACGACACGGAAACCGACGCACTGGTGGCCGACATCACGCGGCTGCGCGTACAAAACCCTGCTCTGTCGGTAGTTCTGATCGAGCACGACATGCGGGTGGTCGAAGCGTTCCCGCAGCATGTCACCTGCATCGACTATGGCAGCAAGATCGCCGAGGGCGACTTCGCGGCGGTGCGCGCCGACCCGCGCGTCCAGGAAGCCTATCTCGGGAAGGCGGTCGCCCATGCTTGAACTCAGGGATGTCGATACTTCCTATGGCGCGGTGCCGATGCTGCGCGGCGTGGCGATGAGCGTACGCCCCGGCGAACTGGTTTGCCTGCTCGGACCGAACGGCGCCGGCAAGACGACAACCTTCATGACAGTCTGCGGTGTCGTGCGAGCGCAGCGCGGCAAGGTCGAGGTGATGGGCAGGGACATGGCGACGCTCGGCACGGAAAACCTGGCGTCGCTCGGCGTCGGGCTCGTTCCCGAAGGGCGCCGGCTGTTCCCCGGCCTGACCGTGATGGAGAATTTGCGCCTGGGCTATGATGCGGTGTCGGCCAGGGGGCCCAATTTCGCGGTGCAACTGGACAAGATGTGCAAGCTTTTTCCGCGCATCCATGAGCGTTTGCGCCAAGTCGCCGGCACGCTGTCCGGCGGCGAACAGGCGATGGTGGCGCTGGCGCGCGCGCTGATCGGCGAACCCAGACTGGTGATCATGGACGAGCCGTCGCTCGGCCTCTCGCCAAAACTCATCGGCGAGTATTTCGAGATCACAAGGGAAATCCATCGCCAAGGCACGACCATCCTGTTGATCGAACAGAATGCCGAAATGGGGCTGGGCATCGCCGATCGCGGCTATGTGCTGGTCAAGGGTAAGGTCGCCCAGGAGGGGCCGGCAAAGGAGTTGCTCTCGTCCAAGGCGGCCAGAAGCCTTTATCTCTGAGCCGTCCGTTTCTTCTGACTCAACAGTGATGATCCACGCCCCGCGCTCCACATCTTCGGCCATGCTTCCCGGCATTTAGGGACAAGCTAACCACTGCCACATGAAATCATAATTTTCGCTGCCCGGTGCCTCCAGTAAACCAACGATCAGATCTCCGCCGCATCCGCAGACACTCCCGGGGAGAGCCAGAAAGGGCCGCTGAAATGCCAGTCGAAACGGTAGACACGCTTGTTGTTGGCGGCGGCCAGGCGGGGCTGGCCATGAGCGAGCATCTGAGCAAGTGCGGGGTGCCGCATCTCGTGCTCGAGCGAAGCCGCATCGCCGAACGCTGGCGTACCGAAAGATGGGACTCGCTGGTTGCCAATGGTCCCGCCTGGCATGATCGTTTTCCCGGCATGGAATTTCCGGATGCCGGTCCCGACGCCTTTGTCGGCAAGGAGAAGGTCGCCGACTATTTTGTCGCTTACGCCGGCATGATCGCTGCCCCCATCCGCTGCGGCGTGGAGGTCAGGAGCGTGGAAAGGCTTGTCGGCCGTCCCGGCTTCCGGGTCGAAACCTCGGATGGCGTGATCGAGGCCAGGAGCGTGGTTGCCGCTACCGGGGCTTTCCAGCATCCGGTCATTCCGGCGGTTGTCCCCGGGGATGCCGGAGCGATGCAGATCCATTCCAGCGCCTATCGCAATCCGGGCCAGTTGCCCGAAGGTGCGGTGCTGGTGGTCGGCTCCGGGTCCTCGGGGGTGCAGATCGCCGACGAACTCCAGCGCGCGGGACGGCGCGTCTACCTCTCGGTCGGGCCGCATGATCGGCCGCCGCGGGCCTATCGCGAGCGTGACTTCTGCTGGTGGCTGGGGGTTTTGGGCAAATGGGACGCTCAAGCGCCGGCGCCTGGCACCGAACACGTCACCATCGCGGTGAGCGGCGCGCGGGGCGGCCAGACGATCGACTTCCGGCGTCTTGCCGCGCAAGGGATAATGCTGGTTGGCCGGACTGAATCCTACAAGGACGGGGTTCTGACCTTCGCGTCGGACTTGGCTAAAAATATCGCGCGCGGCGATGCGAACTACATGTCGGTGCTGGACGAGGCCGACGCCTATGTCGCTCGCAACGGCCTCGACCTTCCAGAGGAGCCTGCGGCCCGCGAGATCGGACCGGACCCGCAATGCATGACCGATCCCATTCTCGAGCTGAACCTGGCGGAAGCCGGGATAGGTTCGATCATCTGGGCAACGGGTTTCACCGTCGATTACAACTGGCTGAAGGTCGATGTGTTTGACGAAAAGGGCAAGCCGAAGCACCAGCGCGGCGTGTCGACCGAGCCGGGAATCTATTTCCTGGGACTGCCGTGGCAATCGCGGCGGGGGTCGAGCTTCATCTGGGGCGTCTGGCACGACGCCCAGCATGTGGCGGACCATATCTCCACGCAGCGCAAGTACCTGGCCTACCATGCGTCCGCGAAGCGCGAGACCAAAGTGGCATGGAAACGGACGTCCCGACCTCGAGCCGACTGACGGAGACCAAGATGGCCCATACAAGAATTCGCAAGTTCAACACCAAGGACACCTATCCCGAGCAGAAGCTCGACAATGATCTGTGCCAGGCGGTCGTTACGCGGGGCGGCAGGACCGTCTATCTGCGCGGCCAATGCCCGCAGGACCTCGACACGGCCAAGAATATCGAAAGCCATGATCCGGTCGAACAGACGCACAAGGTCATGCAGAACATCCGCCAGCTGATCGAGGAGTGCGGCGGCACCATGGAGCATTTGGTCAAGGTGGTGGTCTACATTACCGATGTCCGCTATCGCGAGGCGGTCTACCGCACCATGGGCGAGTATATCAAAGGCGTGCATCCCGTCTCGACCGGCCTTGTCGTGCAGGCCCTGGCGCGGCCGGACTGGCTGGTCGAGATCGACGGCACCGCAGTTATCCCGGATTAAAGTCATGACATTCTCCATCGTCGCGCGGTGCAGCCGCACCGGCATGTTCGGGGTCGCGGTGTCCTCCTCGTCGCCTGCTGTGGCGGCGCGCTGCGCCTATGCGCAGGCGGGCGCCGGCGCCGTTGCCAGTCAGAACGTCACCGATCCTACGCTGGGACTGCGCGGTCTCGAATTGCTGGCGCGCGGCGCGTCGGCGGCAGAGGCGATTGTCATATTGAAGCGCACCGGTGCCTATCCCGAATACCGGCAGGTGCTGGCTGTCGATGCCGCCGGGACGACCGCTATCCACTCAGGGCCCAAGGCGCTTGGCATCTGGGCGGAGGCGCGTGCGGACAATGTCGCCTGCGGCGGCAACATGCTGGCCCATGACGGCGTTCCGCAAGCCATGGTCGAGGCTTTCCTGGCGTCGGAAGGGCATCTCGGCGACCGCCTCATCGCGACCATGCGCGCCGCGCTGAAAGCGGGCGGCGAGGCCGGCCCGGTCCATTCGGCTGGCATGAAGCTGGTGCGCGAGGTTGCGTGGCCGGTCGCCGATCTGCGCTGCGACTGGACCGACGACTGCCCGATCGAGCAACTGGCGACGCTGTGGGAACTCTACAAGCCACAGCTCGATGCCTATGTGACCCGTGCCATAAACCCATCCGATGCGCCGAGCTACGGCGTGCCGGGCGACGAATAGTCAAGACAGGGGTCGCCTGCGATGAGCGAACTCAGCCACAAGGACTGGATCGGCAAGGCGTCGGCGATCCGTTTTCGCGACAAGGCGTTCATCGACGGCAAGACGGTTGCGGCGCGTTCGGGCCGGACTTTTGCCAGCGTCAATCCGGCAACCGGCGAGGTGCTGGCCGAAGTGGCGTCCTGCGGTGAGGAAGACATCGATCTGGCGGTTGCCGCAGCGCGGCGCAGCTTCAACGCCGGCGTCTGGTCGCGGACCAGTCCGGCGCACCGTAAGGAGGTGCTGCTGCGGCTGGCGCAATTGCTGCGCGAAAACCTGCATGAACTGGCTC
>NZ_RZRK01001269.1:0-1078 GCF_003997835.1 Mesorhizobium sp. M7A.F.Ca.CA.004.12.1.1 | reverse complement strand
GGGAAGAAGGCGTCGGAGGCGACGACCGAGCCCTTGGTCAGCGGTTCGGCAAGGCCCGCGGCCTCGGCGGCGTCGAGTGCCTTGCGGGCGGCGATGCGTGAGGAATCGACCCGGCTCATCTGGCCGGCGCCGATGCCGACGGTGGCGCCGTCCCTGACGTAGACGATGGCGTTGGACTTGACGTGCTTGGCGATGCGGAAGGCGAATTTCAGGTCGGCCATTTCGGCCGGCGTCGGCGCCCGCTTGGTCACCACTTTCAGTTCGAGGTCGTCGACGACGGCGTTGTCCCGGCCCTGGATGAGCAGGCCGCCGGCGACGGATTTGACCGTCGTACCCGGCGTGCGCGGGTCCGGCAGCCCACCGGTGACCAGCAGGCGCAAATTCTTTTTCGCCGCCACGATGGCCGCTGCCTCGTCGGTGGCGCCGGGCGCGATGATTACCTCGGTGAAGGTTTTTACGATCTCTTCCGCCGCCTCGGCGTCGAGGGTGCGGTTGACGGCGATGATGCCGCCGAAGGCCGAGACCGGGTCGCAGGCCAGCGCCTTGGCGTAGGCGGCTTTCAGCGAGTCGCCTTCGGCAACGCCGCACGGATTGGCGTGCTTGATGATGGCGACGGCGGCGGAAAGGTCGGGGTCGAACTCGCCGACCAGTTCGAAGGCGGCGTCGGTGTCGTTGATGTTGTTGTAGGATAGCTGCTTGCCCTGCAGCTGGCGCGCCGTGGCGACGCCCGGGCGCTTGTCGCCGTTGACGTAGAAGCCGGCGCTCTGATGCGGGTTCTCGCCATAGCGCATCACCTCGACCAACCTGCCGCCAAAGGCGCGCCATGTCGGATGTTCGATCTCGAGCGCTTCGGCGAACCAGCCGGAGATCGCCGCGTCATAGCTGGCGGTGCGGGCGAAGGCCTTGGCGGCCAGCTTCTTGCGGAAATCCAGCGACAGCGAGCCGATGTTCATCTCCAGCGCATTCAGCACCGAGGCGTAATCGCCGGGGTCGGTGACGATGGCGACATAGGCGTGGTTCTTGGCCGAGGCGCGGATCATCGCCGGCCCGCCAATGTCGATGTTTTCGACGATCGACG
>NZ_RZRK01001268.1:0-1080 GCF_003997835.1 Mesorhizobium sp. M7A.F.Ca.CA.004.12.1.1 | reverse complement strand
CCCCCTCATCCGTCCGCTTCGCGGCCACCTTCTCCCCGAGGGGAGAAGAGGTCGACGTCGGCGCTGCAAGCTCCTCTCCCCTCGGGGAGAGGTCGGATTGCCCCGAACTGTTCTTTGCAATTCGGTCTTGGGAATCCGGGTGAGGGGGAACCTTCGCTGCGTGACCCTAAAGCGCCTTCGCAATCCTCGCCGCCAGCCGCGCATTATTCTCGACCAGCGCGATGTTCGTCTTCAGGCTCCTGCCGCCAGTCAGTTCGAGAATCTTTCCCAGCAGGAACGGCGTCACCGCCTTGCCGGTCACGTTGAGCGCCTCGGCGGCCTTCTGCGCGGCCTCGATATAGCCGGCCATCTCCTCAGCCGGGATTTCGTGGTTTTCCGGCACCGGATTGGCAATCAGCATGCCACCGGCGAGCCCCAGCGCTGCCCTCGTCTGGTAGAAATGCGCGATCTCTTCCGGCTCGTGCAAGGTCAGCGGCGCGCGGAACGGCGAATGCCTGGACCAGAAGGCCGGCATCGTCTCGCAGCCAAGGCCGACCACCGGCACGCCGCGCGTCTCCAGCACTTCCAGCGTCTTTTCGATGTCGAGAATGGCCTTGGCGCCGGCCGAGACGACGATGACCGGCGTGCGCGCCAGCTCGTCGAGATCGGCGGAAATGTCAAAACTCTTTTCGGCGCCCTTGTGCACGCCGCCGATGCCGCCGGTGGCGAACACTTTTATGCCGACCATATGCGCCGCGATCATCGTGGCGGCGACCGTGGTGCCACCGGTGCGCCCTTGCGCCACGGCAAAACCGAGATCGGCGCGCGACAGCTTCATGGCGTCGCCCGTCATCGCCAGCGATTCGCGCTCGCCGTCCGAAAGCCCGATCTTGATGCGGCCGCCAACCACGGCGATCGTCGCCGGCACGGCGCCGCCATCGGTGATGATCTTTTCGACGTCGGCCGCCATGGCGCCATTGTCGGGGTAGGGCATGCCATGGGTGATGATGGTGCTTTCCAGCGCCACCACCGGCCGGCCGGCAGCCAGAGCCTGCGCCACCGGCGCGTGGATGTCGATGAGGGGGCGGGCGGTCTCAGGGG
>NZ_RZRK01001267.1:0-1081 GCF_003997835.1 Mesorhizobium sp. M7A.F.Ca.CA.004.12.1.1 | reverse complement strand
GCCAAGATCCCGGGCATCGATGTCGTCGTCGGCGGTCACAGCCATTCGCTGCTGTCGAACACCGATCCGAAGGCGGAAGGCCCCTACCCGACGATGGTCGACAATCCGGACGGCTACAAGGTGCCGGTGGTGCAGGCGGCGTCCTACTCGAAATATCTCGGCGAGTTCAAGGTGGTGTTCGACGACAATGGCGTCGTCAAATCGGCCAGCGGCGACCCGATCTATCTCGACAAGTCGATCACCCCCGACCCGGCCGTGCTCGCCCGCATCAAGGAGCTTGGGGCGCCGATCGAGGCGTTGAAGAACAAGGAAGTGGCGGAAACCACCGACGTCATCGACGGCAGTCGCGAGAGCTGCCGCACCCGCGAATGCGCGATGGGCAATCTCGTCTCCGACGCCATCCTCGACCGCGTCAAGGGACAGGGCGTCGAGATCGTCATCTCCAATGGCGGCGGCCTGCGCGCCTCGATCGACAAGGGCACCGTCACCATGGGCGAGGTGCTGACCGTGCTGCCGTTCCAGAACACGCTGGCGACGTTCCAGATTTCGGGCAAGGATCTGGTGGCCGGCCTCGAGGGCGGCCTCAGCCAGGTCGAGGACGGCGCCGGGCGCTTCCCGCAGGTCGCCGGCCTGAAGTATTCCTTCGACAAATCCGTCGCGCCCAATGCCGGCCGCGTCAAATCGGTGGAGGTCATGGAGGGCGGCGCCTGGACGCCGATCAAGCCTGACAAGGACTATCTGGTCGCAACCAACAACTATGTCCGCCAGGGCGGCGACGGCTACAAGGTCTTCGCCGACAAGGCCAAGAACGCCTATGATTACGGCCCCGGCCTCGAACAGGTGGTTGCCGACTACCTCGGCGCCCACCGGCCCTACACGCCGAAGCTCGACGGCCGCATCACCGAAATAGCCGCGACCGTCGCCGCGGCGCCTGCGGCCCCGGCAACCGATCCGGCCAAGCCAGCCGAAGCAGCGCCGGCCACGCCGGCGCCCGCACCGGCTGAAGCCGCCAAGCCTGCCGATGCGGCACAGGCAATGCCCGAGTTGGCCGGCAATTCGGGCATTGCCTGTGCCGCATCGG
>NZ_RZRK01001266.1:0-1084 GCF_003997835.1 Mesorhizobium sp. M7A.F.Ca.CA.004.12.1.1 | reverse complement strand
GCTGTGAATATTCGAGCTGGCGCAATTCGTCGGGCAGGCCGATGAGCACGTTGGAATCGGAGCCGACGCCATAGCGGCCGCCATGTTCCCTGAACAGCGGCGCGGCAAAAGTGCCGTCACCGAGATTGGCCTCGGTGATCGGGCAGAGGCCGGCGATGGCGCCGCTCCTGGCCATGGCAACGGTTTCCGTATCGGTCATATGGGTGGCGTGGATCAGGCACCAGCGCTTGTCGACCTTGGCATTGGCGAGCAAAAACTCCACGGGCCTCGCGCCGGACCAGGCAAGACAGTCCTCGACCTCTTTCACTTGCTCGGCGATATGGATGTGAATCGGCCCCTCCGGCGCCAGCGCGGCGACTTCGGCTAGCTCCTGCGGCGTCGCGGCACGCAAACTGTGCGGAGCGACGCCGACGACAGCCTGATTCAACGCGCGAACCAATTCGCGGCATTTCTCAACAAGCCGCGAGAACCGATTCACATCGTTGATGAATCGCCGCTGACCTTCGTTTGGCACGGCACCGCCGAAAGACGAGTGCGCATAAAACACTGGCAGCAGCGTCAGGCCGATACCTGTTTCGCCGGCCGCCGCCGCGATGCGCCCGGCCATCTCGGCAAGATTGGCGTAGGATTTTCCATCGCGGTCGTGATGCAGATAGTGAAATTCGCCGACGCGGGAAAAACCGGCCTCCAGCATCTCGACATAGAGTTGTGCGGCAACCGCCTCGACCTGATCGGGTGTCATCGACAGGGCGAAACGGTACATCACCTCGCGCCAGCTCCAGAAACTGTCGGCGGAGGGGCCGCGAAGTTCGGCAAGGCCGGCCATGCCGCGCTGGAAGGCGTGGCTGTGAAGGTTGGGCATGCCGGGCAACAGGATCGCGTGGCGTTCGTCGCCGGCTAGCGCGGTAGCTCCAGGTTCGACGGTCGTGATGCGTCCCTCGGCGAAGGTGAGCCGCACATTATCGCGCCAACCATCGGGAAGGAGCGCCTGTTCCGCAAAGATCGCTGCCACTTTTCTCTCCGGTCCTCTGTCTCTCATGCGATGATGGCACTTGCAGTGCGTTTCAATATGTATATACATAAT
>NZ_RZRK01001265.1:0-1085 GCF_003997835.1 Mesorhizobium sp. M7A.F.Ca.CA.004.12.1.1 | reverse complement strand
CTGGCCCTTGTCGTAGATCGGCGCGCGGCGCTGGACGATGCGCTGCAGTCCCTCGGGATCGAAGACCTCGCCGGGTTTGGCTGCCCGCCAGACTTCTTCCGCGAGCGTCAGCGAGGCCCGGCCGTCGCCATCGCTCATGCGGATGAGCATGGTCCGCGCCTCGTCGTCGAGCGGCAGCGCCCTGCCCTCGGTCTCCTCCGCCCGCACCATCAGCTTGGAGATGCTCTCCTCGCCAAGCGAATGGAAGACCAGAACGCGCGCGCGTGACAACAAAGCGGCATTCAGTTCGAAGGACGGGTTTTCGGTCGTGGCGCCAACCAGCACGACTGTCCCGTCCTCCATGACCGGGAGAAAGCTGTCCTGCTGGGCACGGTTGAAGCGATGGATCTCGTCGACGAACAGCAAGGTCTGGCGGCCATTGGTGCGGCGCAATTTGGCCGCTTCGAACACCTTTTTCAGGTCGGCGACGCCGGAAAAGACAGCCGATATCTGCTCGAAGGCCAGGCTGGTTTCGCCGGCAAGCAGGCGCGCCACGGTGGTCTTGCCGGTGCCGGGCGGCCCCCAGAAGATCATCGAGCCGAGCGAGCCGGAACCGATCAACCGGGTCAGCGCGCCGTCAGGGCCGGTCAGATGCTCCTGGCCGACGACCTCGCCAAGGTTTCTCGGCCGCAGCCTGTCGGCCAGCGGCCGCCCAGGCGGGGTCTTTTCCGGTTCATCGACGCTGAACAGATCGGCCATGCACTTCTTTTTCGTTGGAGCATGAGCCCGAATGCACGGAACCCAGCCCTAATAACGCAACACCTGACGCATTATCTGCCCGCCACGCTCGACGGTAAAGCGCCACCAGCGCGTATCCGTCCTGGCCGCCAACTCCAGGGTCGCCGCGGTATCGATGGTGGTGCCGTTCACCTCGCGCACGATGTCGCCCGGCTGGAAGCCGAAATCGGCGGCCGGAGAATCACGGTTGATGTCGACCACGGTGACGCCCTTGATGTCCGTGCGCAGGCCAAGCCGCTGCGCGAGCCGGGGCGACAGCTCCGCGACCTTGGCGCCCGAAAACGGGCTGCGGCCATGCAGCGTCACCT
>NZ_RZRK01001264.1:0-1085 GCF_003997835.1 Mesorhizobium sp. M7A.F.Ca.CA.004.12.1.1 | reverse complement strand
GTTTCGTGGAGCCAGGCTGCTGATCCTCGACGAGCCGACAGCGGTGCTGGCGCCAAGCGAGGTCGACGGGCTGTTTTCGGCGTTACGTTCTATGGCGGCGCAAGGTCTCGGCATCATCTTCATCTCGCACAAGCTCAATGAGGTGCGGGCGCTGACGCATCGCTGCACGGTGCTGCGGCATGGCCGCGTTGCCGGCCGCGTCGATGACCCGGCCAACACGACATCCTCGGAGATGGCAACACTGATGTGCGGCCATGAGATCGTGCCGCCGGCGCGGGGACCATCGGCGCCGGGTGCTGATGTGCTGACGCTCGACGGTATCTCAACCTCGCATCATTCCGGCACGGCGCTGCGCGACATATCGCTTGCCGTTCGTGCCGGCGAAATCCTCGGCATTGCCGGGGTGTCGGGCAATGGCCAGCGGGCGCTGGCGGAGGTGATCTCCGGCGTGCGGGCGCCCGATGCCGGCCGGATGACGATTGCCGGCCAAAAAGTCTCACGGTTTTCGCCGCGCGAGGTGCAGGCGCTCGGGCTCGGACGTATCCCGGAAGACCGTATGACGACCGGACTGGTGACCAACCTGCCGCTCGCCGATTCGATGGTGTTGCCGCGCATCGGCACCGCGGCGTTCAGCAGCAAAGGCCTGCTCAAGCCGCATGCGATCCGCGCTTTCGCTGAAGAACAAATCAAGGCCTATGACATCAGATGCCCCGGACCGATGACCCGGGCCGGCGCATTGTCCGGCGGCAATCTGCAGAAGGCGTTGTTGGCACGCGAGCTTGCCTTCGATCCGAAGGTGCTTGTTGTCTCGCAGCCGACGCGTGGGCTCGATATCGGTGCCGCCCGCTTCATCCATGAAAAGTTCCTCGACATGCGGACCAAAGGCTGCGGCATCATCGTCATTGGCGAGGATCTCGAAGAGCTGCTGGTGCTCTGCGACCGCATCGCGGTGATGTATGAGGGCCGCATCGTCGGCACGCTCGACAGCGCCGATGCAACGATAGCGCGGCTCGGCTTGATGATGACCGGGGCGGAGGGGAGAGCCTAGATGGACCTTCTGGCGGCGCTGACCCCCACCCCTAACC
>NZ_RZRK01001263.1:0-1086 GCF_003997835.1 Mesorhizobium sp. M7A.F.Ca.CA.004.12.1.1 | reverse complement strand
ACCTACAAGGATGCCAAATTGTACTCCCACAATCTGCAGTTTGGCGTTATCTACAAGTTCTGATTTGACCGGCCTGTCACAAGCCGCGACCTGGATTTGACGGATGCCGCTTTTGCCCCGCCGGCAACCTCTGGGTCTGCCGGCAATAATGCCAGCCTCCCTTCCGACCGCCGGTGAACCGGCGGAAAAGACATTGCAGCGCGGCATCGACCTGCAACGGCGCAAGCGTTTTCGCGAGGCCGAGTTCTGCTACCAGACGGTGCTTCGCACGCAGCCGAAAAATGCCATGGCGCTGAACCTCATGGGCACTCTGGCCATCGAGGCCGAGCATCATGACGCCGCCATTGCCTATATGGAAAGGGCGGTCAAGCTCGAACCGGGCAACGCTATCTTCCGCAACAATCTCGGCAACGCCTATAATGTCACCGGTGACATCGAGCGCGCCCGCAAACATCTAAAGAAGGCGATCGCGCTCGACGGCCGGCTCATCGAAGCTTTGTGCAATCTCGGCCGGTCCTACCGCAGCCAGCTCGAGGGCGACGTCGCCGAAGGTTTCTATCGCCGGGCGCTGGCGGTCGACAGCCAGTCGCTGACGGCCCTTGCCGGTATGGGCGATCTGCTCACCGACATCGGCCGGCAGGCCGAGGCGGTCGAATGTTTTGGCCGCGCGCTTGCCATCGACCCGAGCCATGTCGAGGCGCTGGCCGGAATGGCGCTAGCGCGCCGGGCGGTCAAGGACGATCCAGCGTTGCCTTTAATACGGGCTCGCCTGGAATTGCCCATGACAACCGATCGCGAGCGGGTGGTGCTGCACCACGCCGCCGGCAAGATGCTCAACGATCAGCGCGAGTATCGCCTGGCCATCCGCCATTTCGCGCAGGCCAAGGCAATTTCCGGCAATGATTTCGACATTGACCGGCACACCCAGCTTTACGACAGTTTCATCGACACTTTCGATGCCGACTTCTTCGCGGCGCGGTCGAAATTGGGAAATCCGTCGAGACGCCCGGTCTTCATCGTCGGCATGCCACGGTCGGGAACAACGCTGACCGAGCAGATATGCGCCAGTCATCGCGAAATCTATGG
>NZ_RZRK01001262.1:0-1088 GCF_003997835.1 Mesorhizobium sp. M7A.F.Ca.CA.004.12.1.1 | reverse complement strand
CGCCAGCATCTCGGCCGCGTGGACGCGTTCGGCGCCGTTGCCTTTTTCAAGCTGGGTGCCGACAAGGGTCGGCAGGCCACATTCATTGAAGGCTGAAAGGAGCTCGTCGTGCTCCTCGCCACGCAACAGCGAAATAAACTCGAAGCCGGCATCGATCGCCACCCTCGCCGGTACCGCAAGCAGCGCCGTCTTCAATGCCTCGCGATCCCGATTTTCGGTGAAGGCGATCAGCGCCGTCAGAAGAAGGCGCCGCTGATCGGCGCCCGCCGTCCCCCGGCGCTCCTGCAATACCCGACGCACGATCAGCAGAAGCATGATCGCCAGGGAAAGGGCACTGAGCAGGATGGATAGGTGCCAGATGTACAACATGATCAGAACCGCGCGGTTAGGCCGAGCCCGAATGTGGTTCGGTCGAATGTCGGGCGCTGCTCATGGGCGAGGCTGCCGCGCAGCGTCAGCGGATCGGTAACGTCCCAGGAGATGCCGGCAAAGATGGTACGCGTCGGCACCAGCGAGCCGTCGGAGATCTCGGGGGCATCCGCATAGCCACCAAACACATTGACGCTCGGGATAACTGCAACATCGGCTCGCAGGACATAACCATCGGCGCGCGTGCCGATGTCGTCGGCTGCGTGGACCCAACGTGCCGAAAGCCCCAGCCGGCCGTCCAGGACATAGACCTGCACCCAAGGCGAGATTGTGGTGACCTCGGCGGTGGCGAAATTGTCATAGCGAGCATCGATGTTGAGCGAGAACGGACCGAGCGCTTTCGCGGGCGCCATGATCCGCCACGAAGCGCCGGCCCCGACCGAATATCGTGCCAGGAAGTCGGCATCCGGCGTCGCCGCTGCCAGCACATAGGCCGAAACCGTGGCCGAAAAGGCCTGGTCGATGCGGCCGTCGATCTGAACATCGGTGCGACCGTAGCGAGTCGCCATCCGGGTGTGGCCCGAAATGGTCGTCTGCGGGGTGAGCCGATAGGCAAGGCCGGTCGAACTGTCTGTCCAATCACCAAGTCCATCGGTGAGGTCGCTCACTTCGCTACCGATATCGAGCCGCCATTTGCGCGGCGGTGGTGCGGCCAGTCT
>NZ_RZRK01001261.1:0-1094 GCF_003997835.1 Mesorhizobium sp. M7A.F.Ca.CA.004.12.1.1 | reverse complement strand
ACCAGAAGGTCTGCCCGCTCGGCCACCTCAACTGCCTGAAGACGCTGGAAGTCGGCCAAGTCGCGGCAGCGGCGGACCGGCTGCTGGACATCCCGGCAGCGGCATGAAGGTGCTGATCGTCAAGACGTCGTCGATGGGCGATGTCATTCACACCTTTCCGGCCGTCGAGGATGCCCGTTTCCACCGCCCGGACCTACCTTCGACTGGTGCGTCGAAGAGGCATTTGCCGGTATCGCCGCGCTTCACCCGGCGATCGAAAGAATTCACACGGTGGCGATCCGACGCTGGCGCAAGGCGCTGCTCGACGGCGCCACGTGGCACGAGGCGGCCGCCCTGCGCCGCACCTTGCGCGATTGCCGTTACGACCTCGTCATCGATGCGCAAGGCCTCCTGAAATCGGCTCTGGTGGCAAGGCAGGCCGGCGCCCCCATTGCCGGCTTCGACCGTTCGAGCGCGCGCGAACCTTCTGCGACGCTGTTCTACGATGCCACTTATCCCGTGCCGCGCGACCTGCACGCCATCGAACGGACACGGCGGCTGTTCGGGCTGGCGCTCGGCTATCAGCCCGATCTTTCGACCCTGGACTCCGGCATCGTGCCGCCCGTCGGCACTCTGGCGGGCATTGCCGGAAAAACCGCCTTCCTGCTGCACGGCACCAGCCGCGAAGACAAGAAATGGCCGGCCGAAGACTGGATTGAAACCGCGCGCCTCCTGATTGAGCGGGGGATAACGCCGGTCACGACCTGGTCGAACGAGCGCGAGAAGGCCGTGGCCGAAGCCATTGCCAAGGCAGTGCCATCGACAGTTGTGGTGCCAAAGTCACCGCTGGCCGACATCGCTGAGTTCATCGGCCGCTCGGAACTGGTCATCGGCGCCGACACCGGGCTGACCCATCTCGCCAGCGCCTTCGGCCTGCCAACGGTTGCGGTGTTCCTGGCGACCGAGCCCGGGTTGACGGGTCCGCGCGGGCAATATGCGTCGACGCTTTTGGCAGTGCCCGGGAAGCGTGTGATGCCGGCGGAGGTGGTGGCGGAGGCAGAGAGGCTGGCGGGACTCCAGGTCCTTGGCAAGGCCAACGCTGGCAAGAACTGAGG
>NZ_RZRK01001260.1:0-1101 GCF_003997835.1 Mesorhizobium sp. M7A.F.Ca.CA.004.12.1.1 | reverse complement strand
CGGCCAGTGCGGCGCCTGCACGGTGCTGGTCGACGGCAAGCGCATCAACTCATGCCTGGCGCTAGCGGTCAGCCATGACGGCGCCCAAGTCTTGACCATCGAAGGCGTCGCCCACGGCGAGGAACTGCATCCGGTGCAGGCCGCCTTCATCGCCCATGACGGCTTGCAGTGCGGGTTCTGCACACCCGGCCAGATCATGAGCACGCTCGGCCTGATCGCCGAGGCACAGGCCGGCGACGATCCCGAACGCATCCGTGAGGGGCTGAGCGGCAACATATGCCGATGCGCGGCCTATGGCGGCATCGTCGAGGCCGTCCTGGAAGCCCAGCAACAGCTTGTCAAAGCCGACCGGAGGACCGCGGCATGAGAGATTTCGATTACATCAGGCCAGCCACCATCCCCGACGCCATCGCCGCGGCAGCCGAGCCGGGTTCGGCCTATCTCGCCGGCGGCACCAATCTGCTCGACCTGATGAAAGGCGGCATCACCAGTCCCGAGCGTATCGTCGACATTTCCCGGCTGCCGGAGCTCAACCGCATCGAACGGCTGGACGATGGTGGCCTGCGCATCGGCGCGCTGGTCCGTAATGCCGACCTTGCCTACGATCCGGCGTTCGCGAAATCCTATCCGGCGGTGGCCGAGGCGCTGCTGTCGGGTGCTTCGGCGCAGCTTCGCAACGCCGCCACCGTCGGCGGCAATCTGCTGCAGCGCACGCGCTGCAGCTATTTCTACGACACCGCCAGCGCCTGCAACAGGCGCGAGCCAGGCGCCGGCTGCGATGCGCTGGGCGGCGAGAACCGCCTGCACGCCGTGCTAGGCTGGAGCGACGCCTGCATCGCCACCCACCCGTCGGACTTCTGCGTGCCGCTGGTGGCGCTCGACGCCGTGGTCGAGATCGAGGGCAAGAAGGGCCGGCGTCATGTGACACTGGAGGAATTCCACCGGCTTCCCGGCGAAACGCCGCAGCGGGAGAATGCGCTAGAGCCCGGCGACCTGATCGTGGCGGTGCGCCTGCCGGCGGAGGCGGCCTCCTTCTCCGCCAATGCCCGTTACCTGAAAGTCCGCGAACGCACCTCTTATGCTTTTGCCGTCGTATCGGCC
>NZ_RZRK01000125.1:0-10532 GCF_003997835.1 Mesorhizobium sp. M7A.F.Ca.CA.004.12.1.1 | reverse complement strand
GGCGCTGAGCAGCACGAAGAACAGGACCCGCAACCGCCACGGATTCAGGCCGACGCCGCGCGCATGGTTCTCATCGAAGAACACCAGCATCATATCCTTCCATCGAAGCCCCAATACAGCCAGCGAAACCGCTGCGATGAGGATGACCTGGGTTACATCCTCGTCGGAGATTGCGAGGATGTTGCCGAGTACGATGGACTGGATGTTTACGGAGGTCGGACTGATCGACGCAATCAGCAGCCCGCCAGCGAACAGCGTTGTAAAGACAAGGCCGATCACGGCGTCCTCGCGAAGTTGCGTCACGCGCCGCACCAAGGTGATGCCGAGTGCGGCGATGAGGCCGGAGGCGAATGCGCCGGCGGCATAGGGAAGGGCCAGCATGTAGGCGGCCGCAACGCCCGGCACCACCGAGTGGGCAAGCGCGTCGCCCATCAGGGCCCAGCCCTTGAGTATGAGATAGCAGGACAGGAACGCGCAGACCATGCCGACCAGGGCGCTGACCCAGATGGCCTTGGCCATGTAGTTGTAGGTGAAGGGTTCCAGCAGGATGTCAATCACGGGGCTGGCGATCCGCTGTCGGGCTTCATCATCTTCTCTTGATCGCGCTCGCCGTAAAGCACCAGAGGGCGCTCGTCATCGGTCAGCACGGTCAGGTGGCGAGCGTCGGGGTCGTCGTGAAGATCGGCGCCGCCGAGGCGTAGATGCCTCAGCACGCCGCCAAAAGCTTTCGCAAGATTGGCTTGCGTAAACGTTGTCTCTGTCGGTCCGAAGGCCAGCACCGTCTTGTTGAAGATGACGACATGGTCGCAGAAATTGACGATGCTGCCGAGATTGTGCGTCGACACCAACATCAGCTTGCCGTCGTCGCGCATCGACCGAAGGAGATCGATGATCGCTGCTTCGGTCTGCACGTCGACGCCGGTGAACGGCTCGTCGAGCAGGATGATCTCGCCGCCCTGCGCCAGAGCGCGCGCCAGGAACACGCGCTTCTTCTGGCCGCCGCTCAGTTCGCCGATCTGGCGCTTGCGAAAATCGGTCATGCCGACCCGTTCCAGCGCCGCGTCGACCGCCATGCGATCGGCTCTGCGTGGGATACGCAGAAAATTCATGTGGCCATAGCGGCCCATCATGACGACATCTTCCACCAGCACCGGAAAGTTCCAGTCGACATCCTCGCTCTGCGGCACATACGCTACCAGGCCGCGCTTCAGCGCTGCGTGGACCGGCAATCCGGCGATAAGCACTGTTCCGGTCGACGGCGTCAGGAAGCCCATCAGCGCCTTGAACAGCGTCGATTTGCCGGAGCCGTTGACGCCGACCAGCGCGCAGATGGTGGAGGCGCCGAGCCTGAAAGAGGCGGAGTGTACGGCCGTGACCCCGCTTGAATAGCTGACGGTGACGTCGTCCACGTCGATGGAGGCAACGACCCGGCCGCTACCGGTCGATGTTCGATCATGGCTGCCCTGGACGCTGTCCGGAGCGAGCGCGGTGCGAACCCCGGTCACCCGCCGAACCCCTGGACGATAGTCTCGACGGTGGTTTCGAGAAGCTTCAGATAGGTCGGAACCGGGCCGTCTTCCTCGCTCAGCGAATCGACGTAGAGAACGCCTCCATAGGTGGCTCCGGTTTCGCGCGCGACTTGCTTGGCCGCCTTGTCCGAAATGGTGCTTTCGCTGAACACCACCGGAATCTTGTTCTCGCGCACCAGGTCGATGAGCTTGCGCGCCTGTTGCGGAGTGCCTTGCTGGTCGGCGTTGATCGGCCACAGATAGGCTTCGCGCAGATCGAAGTCGCGTGCCAGGTAGCTGAAAGCGCCTTCGCTTGTAACCAGCCAGCGTTGGTCCGTGGGGATCGCCGACAGGCGCTTGCGCATGGGCTCGTCGATTGCCTTGATCTTTTCCGAATAGGCGGCGGCGTTGGCGGCATAGACCTGGGCGTTTGCCGGATCCGCCTTGGACAGCGCCTTGCGGATGTTCTCGACATAGATGAGGGCGTTCTTCGGCGACATCCACGCATGCGGATTGGGCTTGCCTTCGTAGGGCCCCTCCTTGATCCCCATCGGCTCGACACCGTCCGTGACGACGGCGCTCGGCACGTTCTTCACGTTGTCGAAGAATTTCTCGAACCAGCGTTCGAGGTTCATGCCGTTCCAGAGCACGAGGTCGGCCGATTGCGCCTTCACCACGTCGAGCGGCGTCGGCTGATAGTCGTGGATTTCGGCGCCGGGCTTGGTCACCGACTCTACGATTGCCGCGGTCCCGGCTACGTTTTGCGCGATATCCTGGATGATCGTGAACGTCGTCACGACGCGCAGAACCTTCCCTGCCGCAGGCTGGGTCTCCTGTGCCATGACCGGAACGAGGCTCGCCATCGTCGCAAAACCGATGGCCACAAGGCCGCCAAGCGCCCGCAGCATCGTCCTGCGGGTTGGGGAAGCAGAAACAGTCATCGGATGCCTTTCGACTGGAGTTGATCGTCGCCCATGCGCTGCTCACGTCATGCTAATGCGTTTGATTTGCATCTAATATTGCAGTTGCAACTGATTTGCAAGTAGCTAATTGCAGTCGCGTGGCAACGCGGCTAAGTATGGCGGATGAAAGCGGATAACGACCTTTTCGAGCGATTCCGGAGCAATTTGAAAGCCGCCGGTGTCCGGATGACCGAACAACGCAAGGTGATCTTGCGGCTGCTGGCGGATGCGCACGACCATCCGGACGCGAACGAATTGTATTCTCGTGCCCACCAGATCGACGGCAGCATTTCCTTGTCGACCGTCTACCGGACGTTGCGGCTCCTGGAGGAGAAAGGCGCCATCCAGCGTCATGCCTTCGACGAGGGCCGCGCCCGGTTCGAAAACGCGGACCGTGAACATCACGACCATCTCATCGACCTCGACACCGGTCAGGTGATCGAGTTCCGTTCCGACAAAATCGAGAAACTGCAGGCCGAGATAGCGTCGGAGCTTGGCTTCGAAATCGTCCGCCACAAGCTGGAACTGTATGTCAGGAAACGCGCCAAATAGCGTGGTTTCTGGTCGTCACCATGCTGATCCGGGTCTGATCGCGGCGGGCAAGACGCCGCCGGCTCAGACCGTCCAGAAATAGCGCACAATGTGAAAGAAGACAGGCGCGGCGAAGACCAGGCTTGTCGGTGCGGTCCATCATGCCGCCATGGCCTTCGATCAGATGGCCCCAGTCCTTGACGCCCTGGTCGCGCTTGATGGCCGAGGCGACCAACCCGCCAAGAAATCCCATCGAGCAGGCGACGAAGGCCACGGCCGCCGCCTGCAGCGGCGAGAAGGGCGTGCCGATCAGGCCTTCCCAGGTTTTCGACGGCGAGACGTTCGGCGAAAAACGGTGTTTTCCAAAGAGCTTGCCGAAGATGCCGAACATGCCGCATTTGTGCACCAACGCTCGGGCATGGCTAAAAACTTTAGGCTTGAAATAAATTTGGTCTGGTGCAATTCTCAATCGTCAGTCGAGAGCGTGGGAGGTCTCGCTGTGCCAAATGCCGGTCGCATATTCGATCGCGCCGGGTGCTGCCGCATATGCCGGATGACCAGCCCGGCGTCGGCGCAAAGCCTCCCCGCAAGTTGCGTATTCAAACACACGCACGGCGACAAGACCGTGGCAACGAGCATCTAGGGGACAGCCGCAGAATGCTTGGACCGTCAGCGCATATCGACACGTTCACGCGCGACAACCTTCCGCCCGAGGAACAGTGGCCGAACTTCCTGCTCGATGGCTTCGACTACCCCGAATACCTTAATGCCGGTGTCGAACTGACCGACGTCTGGTCGAAAAGGGTCTGGGTGACCACACCGCGCCGATCGGCAATGGCCGGGCGCTGGCGCTTCAATCATGTCACCACAGTCGAACGCATCATCGGCATGAAACGCAGCACCGGCGGCACGTCGGGCGCTTCGTATCTGAAGAGATGCTGGAGGTTGAACTGTTCACTGAACTCTGGAAAGTTCGCACCCGGCTCTAAAGCTATTTTATCTATATTGAAAACACTGGGAAGGAGAGAAAAATGAAGAATATCCTGGCATCCAGCATGTTCGCTTTGTCGCTGGCCACATCTGGCCTTGCCTATGCCGAACCCGTCAAGATCGGCGTCATCACCACGCTTTCGGGCGGCGGTGCGGGTCTCGGCGTCGACATGCGCGATGCCTTTACGCTGGCGATGAAACAGTCCGGCAACAAAGATGTCGAACTGGTCATCGAAGACGATGCCCAGAAGCCCGAGATCGCGGTGCAGCTCGCCGAAAAGATGATCCAGAGCGACAAGGTCGACCTGCTCACCGGTATCATCTGGTCGAACCTGGCGATGGCGGTGGTGCCCAACGCGGTGGCGCAGGACGTCATCTATTTGTCGCCCAATGCCGGCCCGTCGGCCCTTGCCGGCGCCAAGTGCAACAAGAACTATTTCAACGTCGCCTACCAGAACGACAATTTCCATGAGGCGATGGGTCAGTACGCCAACAAGGACTACAAGAAGACCTTCATCCTCGCGCCCAACTACCCGGCTGGCAAGGATTCGCTGACCGGCTTCAAGCGCTACTACAAGGGCGAGCTGGCAGGCGAGGCCTACACCCAGATCGGCCAGGCCGACTACGCCGCCGAGATCGCCCAGATCCGCGATTCCGGTGCCGACTCGGTGTTCTTCTTCCTGCCTGGCGGCATGGGCATTTCCTTCATGAAGCAGTACGCCCAGTCGGGCGTGAACATCCCGGTCATGGGTCCTGGCTTCTCCTTCGACCAGGACATTTTGCCCGCGGTTGGCGACGCAGCCCTTGGCGTCAAGAACTCGGCGAGCTGGTCCAGGGACCTCGACAACGAAGCCAACAAGCAGTTCGTCGAGGCCTTCAAGGCCGAATACAATCGCCTGCCCTCAATCTACGCCGCCCAGAGCTGGGATACGGCGAACCTGATCCTGTCTGCGCTGTCCAAGGCCAGTGTTAAGGACAAGGACGCGTTCCGCGCGGCCCTCAAGGCAGCCGATTTCAAGTCGGTGCGCGGCGAGTTCACCTTCAACACCAACAATCATCCGGTCCAGAACATCTACGTCCGTGAGGTGGTAAAGGAAGGCGATGTCTTGACCAACAAGATCATCGCCACCGCCTTCGAACACCACAAGGACGCCTATGCCGACCAGTGCAAGATGTAGCCCAAGGCTGCATCCGCTTTGCTAAAGTGCCGGCCTCGTCATCGACGGGGCCGGGGCCGCGGCGAGGCCGCATCGCCGTATCTTGCAGCGGCTTGCTTCGGCATTCCCCGCCTTGAACCACAGTCCGGATCGTTCATTTGTCCATCGCCCTTCTGATCGAACAACTTCTCAACGGGCTGCAGCTCGGAGTGATGCTGTTCCTCATGGCCGCCGGCCTGACGCTGATCTTCGGAGTCATGGGCCTGATCAACCTCGCCCATGGCTCGCTCTACATGGTCGGCGCCTTTGCCTGTGCCACGGTCGCCGCCGCCACTGGTTCGTTCTGGATCGGTCTGGTGGCGAGCCTGATCGCTGCGGCAGCCGCCGGTGCGGTCATGGAGATCGTTGTCATCCGCAGGCTTTATGAGCGCGACCATCTTGACCAGGTGCTGGCGACGTTTGCGCTGATCCTGATCTTTTCGGAAGGCACGCGCTGGCTGTCTGGCTCGTTTCCGCTTTATCTCGACATCCCACCGCTGCTGCAAGGCGCGGTGCCCCTGCCCGGCGGTGGCCAGTACCAGCTCTACCGCCTCGCCATTATCGGCGTCGGCATCGCCGTTGCTGTGGGGCTCTATCTGCTGATCTCGCGCACCCGTCTCGGCATGCGCATCCGCGCCGGCGAATCCGACCGCGAGATGATCGCAGCCCTCGGCGTCGACATCCGCACGCTCTACACTGTTGTCTTCGCGCTAGGTGCTGCCCTTGCCGGCCTTGCCGGCGCGCTGGTCGGTGCGCTGCAATCGGTGCAGGTCGGCATGGGCGAGCCAGCACTCATCCTCGCCTTCGTGGTCATCGTCATCGGCGGCATCGGCTCGATCAAGGGTGCGCTGTTCGGTGCCATCCTCGTCGGCCTCGTCGACACGATGGGCCGCTTCCTCCTGCCCAAGGCGCTGGCGTTGATGATGCCGACGGCACAGGCCGGGCTGATCGGTGCCTCACTCGCCTCCATGCTGATCTACATAGTCATGGCCCTGATCCTCGCTTTCAGGCCAAGCGGCCTGTTTGCGGCGCAGTCGTAAGGGCCACCATGAGCCGCGAAACCATCATCAATATACTGCTGGCACTTCTGCTGCTAGCGATCCCGTTCAGTGCGTCTGCAATGGGCGAGCAATTCTACGTCACGCTTGCCACGCGCATTACGATCCTTGCGCTCGCTGCTGTCGGGCTCAACATCGCGCTTGGTCTTGGCGGGCTGGTATCCTTTGGCCACGCCGCCTTCTTCGGCCTTGGCGGCTATGCCGCCGGCATCCTGGCGACCCATGCCTTCAACGCCGAACCGCTGTTGTTTGGCCTGCAAGGCACGACCTCGATGCTGGTCATCTGGTCGGTGGCTATCCTGGTTTGCGGCCTTGTCGCCTTGCCGATCGGCGCGATCAGCCTGCGCACGACGGGCGTCTATTTCATCATGATCACGCTCGCTTTCGCGCAGATGATCTACTACTTCGCCATCTCCTGGCCGGCCTATGGCGGCGAGGACGGGCTGTCGATCTATGTCCGCAATGGCTTTCCCGGTATGAACACGGCGCAGTCCCTGACCTATTTCCTGATCTGCTATGTCGTGCTGATGGCAGCACTTGGTCTGTTCTGGCTGCTGCGCGGATCGCGCTTCGGTGCCGCATTGCAGGCGGCACGGCAGAACGCGACCAGGCTGTCCGCCGTCGGCATCGCACCCTTCAACATCAGGCTCGTTGCCTTCGCCATCTCTGCCATGGTCACAGGCCTCGCCGGCGCGCTGTTTGCCGATCTCAACCGCTTCGTCAGCCCCTCGATGCTGTCCTGGCACATGTCGGGCGAGCTGATCGTGCTCATCATCCTTGGCGGCAAGGGTCGGCTGTTCGGCCCGGTTGCGGGCGCGATGCTTTACGTGCTGTTCGAATTCGCGCTTGGCGGCTTCACCGAACGCTGGCAGTTCTTCCTTGGCCTGATCCTGCTCGGCGTCGTTTTGTTCGCGCGCGGCGGGCTGCTTGGCCTTTTGGCTGGAGAGGCGCGTCATGGCTGAGCTGGTCCTCGAAATACGCGATCTCAAAAAGACTTTCGGCGCGCTGAAGGCCACCGACGGCGTCAGCCTCGATCTCAAGCCGGGCGAAATCCACGCGCTGATCGGCCCCAATGGAGCCGGTAAAAGCACGCTGATCCACCAGATCTCGGGCTCGCTCCGGCCAGACAGCGGCAGTATCCGCTTTCTCGGCCAGGATATGGCCGGGCTCGACATGGCGGCCCGCGGGCGGCTTGGGCTCGGCCGCAGCTTCCAGATCTCATCACTCGCGCAGGAGTTTTCCGCGCTGCGCAATGTGATGCTGGCGGTGCAGGCACGCCAGGGAACGAGCTTCCGCTTCTTACGCCCCGTGATGAGCGACAAGAGCCTGACAGAACCGGCGATGGCGATGCTGGAGCGCGTCGGCCTTGCCGGGCGCGCCTACGTGCCAGCCGCTGAGCTGTCGCATGGCGAACGCCGTCAACTCGAAATCGCCATTGCGTTGGCCCTTGGATCGAAGGCCTTTTTGTTCGACGAGCCGATGGCCGGCATGGGGCCAGACGGATCGAAAGCGTTGACGAAATTCCTCGACGGCCTGCGCCACGAAGCGCCGATCCTGCTCGTCGAACACGACATGGATGCCGTCTTCGCGCTTGCCGACCGTATCTCGGTCCTCGTCTATGGCCGCGTCATCGCCACCGGCACGGTGGACGAGATCCGCAACGATCCCGAAGTGCGCCGGGCCTATCTCGGAGAAACTGCGTGAGCCTGCTGGAACTCAACGGCGTCGAAACCTTCTACGGCGCATCGCAGGCGCTGTTCGGCGTCTCGCTCGACGTCAGGGCGGGTGAGGTCGTGGCGCTCATGGGCCGCAACGGCATGGGCAAGACGACGACGATCAATTCCATTCTCGGCCTCGCGAAACCGCGCTCAGGCTCGATCAGCTTTGGCGGCCGCCAAGTCGCCGGCATGCGCCCGCACCGCATCGCGCGCCTTGGCCTGGGTCTGGTGCCGGAGGGAAGGCGCTGCTTTCCCAATCTGACCGTACTGGAGAACCTGCTGGCCGCAGCACGCGGCAGCGCGTGGACATTGGAAAAAGTTGTCGAGCTGTTTCCGCGTCTCGGCGAACGCCGCGACCAATATGCCGGTACACTGTCGGGCGGCGAGCAGCAGATGGTAGCCATCGGCCGCGCGTTGATGACCAATCCGAGCCTGCTCATTCTGGACGAGGCGACCGAGGGTCTGGCACCTGTGATCCGCCAGGACATCTGGGCAGCAATCCGCAAGCTCAAGTCGAGCGGACAGTCGATCCTTATCGTCGACAAGACGCTTGCCGAGCTTCTACCTGTGGCCGACCGCTGCTTCGTTCTGGAAAAGGGCATGACCGTCTTCGAAGGCACGCCCGAGGCGCTGACGCCAGAAATTCAGGACCGCTATCTCGGCGTATGAAAAAGGGTGTCAAACGGCTTCCAAACTGACCCGGCGCGGTGCTGTTGCTGGCCAGCGATCTTCTGGCCCGAACGCTGCTGCTGCCGCAGGAGCTGCCGATCGGCATCATCACCAGCTCCGTCGGCGCGTTCTTCGTCGTCACCATGCTGATCCAAAACCGGCTCTGAGCGCGCCAATGAACCGCTCTTGCAACAGGCCGCCGGCTCAGACCGTCCAGAAATAGCGCACGATGTGGAAGAACACCGGGGCGGCGAAGACCAGGCTGTCGGTGCGGTCCATCATGCCGCCATGGCCTTCGATCAGATGGCCCCAGTCCTTGACGCCCTGATCGCGCTTGATGGCCGAGGCGACCAGCCCGCCGAGAAATCCCATCGAGCAGGCGACGAAGGCCACGGCTGCTGCCTGCAGCGGCGAGAAGGGTGTCACGAAGGATAGCAGCGCGCCGAGCAGGCTCGCCGACACCAGTCCGCCGATCAGCCCTTCCCAGGTTTTCGACGGCGAGACGTTCGGCGAAAAACGGTGTTTTCCAAACAGCTTGCCGAAGATGTACTGCAGCACGTCGCTGCCTTGCACGACGATGATCAGGAACGCGATCAGCAGCAGGGTGCGGCCTTCGAAGCCCGGCACCTCGAGTGTCAGCAGGGCAGGGACATGGCTGACGCAATAGACCGAGATCATCACCGCCCATTGCTGCGCGGCGATGCGCTCGAGGAAGCGTTCAGTGTCGCCATGCAGCGCCGTGATGGCCGGCATCAGCAGGAAGCAATAGACCGGAATGAAGATGACGAAGAGCCCGTACCAGGCGGTCCACACCAGCCAATATTGAAACGGTATGATGATGCCGAACATGCCGAGCAGCACCCAATGGTCGCTGCGGCGGGGGTGCGTCAGCGTCACGAATTCGCGCAGCGCGGCGAAGGAGATCAGAGCGAACAGGATGGTCATCCCGTAACGCCCGAAGAAGAAGGCGACCGTCATCAGCGCCACCATCACCCACCAGGCGTTGATCCGCTGGCTGAGATTGACCAGCGTTGAGCTAAGCGGCTTCGGCGCTCGCGCCGAAAGGATGGTCGCGACGATGCTGGCGGTGGTCAAAACCGCCAGCAGGCCGATGATCAGAATGGAGATTTCGTGGCGCATCAATCGTCTCGCTCGGGACGCGGGTTGAGCGCCAGAAGCGCGGCGTGGGCGCGTTCGAGGAAGGCGCGGCGTTCTTCGCCCGGACCGATCGCCACCGGCGCGCCGAAGACGACGCGGCACAGCAGCGGCACCGGCAGGAACTGGCCCTTGGGCAGCACGCGCGACATGTTCTCGATCCAGCACGGGATCAGCTCGACCTGAGGCCGCGCCGTCGACAGATTGTAGAGCCCGGAGCGGAAGGCCAGCAGCGGCTCTTCGGTCATGTTGCGTGTGCCTTCGGGAAACAGGATCAGCGAGTGGCCCTGGTCGAGAACCGACAGCATGATCTCGATCGGGTTTTCCTCAGGTCTCGTCCACTGCCGGTTGATGAGCACCGACGACAGCATGTCCTGCGCGATGAAGCGGCGCAGCCGCGACTTCCCCCAATATTCGCCTGCGGCAACAGCATGGGTGATCGCGCGCTCGCTTTCGCTGAGACAGGCCGACAGCAGGATAAAGTCGCCATGGCTGGTGTGGTTGGCGAAATAGATGCGCTGGCGGTCGGAGGGCAGGCTGCCGTTCCAGATCGGACGCACGCCCGTCACCATCCGGGCCAGCGCCGAGAGGCCGACGGAGGTTACCGTCTGCAGCAAGGTGAAGGTCTTGAGCGAAAGCCTGTTCATCGCGGCGCCCAAAACCCTGACGCCAGAAGTGCTGCGGCGAACAGAGCCAGGGCGGCGCGATGAACAGGCTTTCGCTCAAGACCTTCACCTTGCTGCAG
>NZ_RZRK01001259.1:0-1101 GCF_003997835.1 Mesorhizobium sp. M7A.F.Ca.CA.004.12.1.1 | reverse complement strand
CCTGGTCAATGCATGGACCGACGAGACGAGCTACAGCGCGGCGGCACCCGTCGGACTGGAGGCGCTGGCGCGCGTGCCCGAGGCGTCGATCCTGATCGTTTCGCCACTGCCGGCGGATGTCGGGCGTTCGCTTCCGACAAATGCCTTGTGGAACGCTCTGCCGGCGGTGCGTCAGAACCGCGTTGCCGTCCTGGAGCCGGTCAACCACTTTGGCTGCCTGCCATCGGCACGCCGCTTCGCGCGTCTGGCGACGGCCGCCCTTGCCGGGCAGGCCCATGGCTGAGCGCACTAAAAGCGATCACGCCGCGACGAGTGCCGCGCTGTTGCCAATCGCCCTGTGGGGCCTCCTCGCGGCTGTGGCAGCGCTCCTGTTCGCATGGCGGGTCGGCATGCAGTGGCCGGCTCCACTGCCGGGCGGCATCGGTCTCGACCGCGTCATCCTGCTCTACAGCACGCTGCCGCGCGGCGCGGTGGCGGTGCTGGCGGGCGCCGTGCTCGGCCTGTCCGGCCTGCTGTTGCAGCATGTGCTGCGCAACCCGCTGGCCGAACCGTCGACGCTTGGCATCTCGGCCGGCGCGCAGCTGGCGATGACGATCGTCTCGCTTTACGCACCGCTGCTGATGGAGCGGTCGCAGGGCCTGGTCGCCTTCGCCGGTGGCATCGCCGCGGTGCTGCTGGTGCTGGCATTGACCTGGCGGCGCGGGCTGGAGCCGGTGTCGGTCATGCTCGCCGGGATGATGGTGGCGCTGACCGCCAGTTCCGTCAGCGCAGCACTGATCCTCGCCAATGGCGATTACCTGTTTTCGCTGTTCATCTGGGGCGGCGGATCGCTGGTCCAGCAGGACTGGGAGCCGACCATCGCGCTGACGGTCAGGCTGGCGGCCGGCGCGGTTGCCGCATTGATGCTGCTGCGGCCGCTGACCATTCTTGGTCTCGACGATGCCTCGGCACGCAGCCTGGGCGTCGCCCGTCACTCAAGCCGCTTTCTCATCATCGCGCTTGCCGTGTGGATGGCGACGTCAGTCGCGGCAGAGGTTGGCGTCATCGGGTTCGTTGGTCTTGCAGCGCCGGCGCTGGCCACGCTTTCGGGCGCCCGCACAC
>NZ_RZRK01001258.1:0-1103 GCF_003997835.1 Mesorhizobium sp. M7A.F.Ca.CA.004.12.1.1 | reverse complement strand
GTGGTGCCGTGGAATTTCCCGCTCGACATGGCGACCTGGAAATGCGCGCCGGCACTGGCGGCAGGCAATTCGGTGGTGCTGAAACCCGCCGAGCAGTCGCCTTTGTCGGCCCTGCTTCTGGCGGAACTGGCAATGGAAGCGGGCCTGCCTGCAGGCGTGCTCAATGTCGTGCCCGGCCTTGGCGAAACCGCCGGCCAGGCGCTTGGCCGCCATATGGATGTGGATTGCCTCGCCTTCACCGGTTCGACCGCCGTGGGCAAGATGTTTCTGCAGTATTCCGGCCAGTCGAACATGAAGCAGGTCTGGCTGGAAACCGGCGGCAAGAGCCCGAACCTCATCTTTGCCGATTGCGGCGATCTTGACACGGCAGCCGACATGGCTGCCTTCGGCATCTTCTTCAACCAGGGCGAGGTCTGTTCCGCCAATTCACGCCTGCTCGTCCAGCGCGGCATCAAGGATGCCCTGATGGAGAAACTGGTGCAACGTGCGGCGGCCACGCAGCCCGGCGATCCGCTCGATCCGGCTTCGAAAATGGGCGCGATGGTCGATGCCCGCCACGCGGCCAATGTCATGCGGTTCGTCGAGGCCGGCAAGAAAAGCGCGCGCCTGGTCGCGGGCGGCGACCTGGTCACGGTCAATGGGCGCGGCAGCTTTGTCCAGCCGACCATCTTCGACGATGTCGCACCTGCCGATCCGATTGCTCGCGACGAGATCTTCGGGCCGGTGCTTTCGGTCATCGCCTTCGACGACGAGGCCGACGCGATCCGCATCGCCAATGACAGCCCCTATGGGCTGGCCGCATCGCTGTGGACCGACAGCCTGTCGCGCGCGCATCGTATCGCCGGCCGGCTGCATGCCGGCACGGTTTCCGTCAACACGGTCGACGCGCTGAGCCCGATGACGCCGTTCGGCGGTTTCAAGCAATCCGGCTTCGGCCGCGACCTGTCGCTGCATGCGCTCGACAAATACACCGCGCTCAAAACGACATGGATCAAATACTGATGGGCGCCTAAAGCGCATCGCGATTGAACGGATTCAAGCGATGCGCTTTAGGCGCCCATCAGTATTTGATCCATGTCGTTTTGAGCGCGGTGTATTTGTCG
>NZ_RZRK01001257.1:0-1106 GCF_003997835.1 Mesorhizobium sp. M7A.F.Ca.CA.004.12.1.1 | reverse complement strand
CACGAGCTCGGCAGCGATTTTATTCCAATCTCGCTGAACGGCATTGGTGGCGAAGGCGTCTATGGTGAGCTGACGGTTGGCTATGACTATATGGTCTCGCCCCGGTTCCTCATCGGCGGTCTGCTGGACGCTCACGTGGGCAACATCAAGACCACGCTGGACATTACGGGGTTCGACGCTTCGATCAAGGAAACCTACGGTTTCGACGCTGGCCTGCGTCTCGGCTACCTCTTGACGCCGAACACTCTGGGCTACGTGCTGGGTGGCTATTCCTGGCAGAAGTACAAGCTCGATACGAACGCCGGCTTCGACTTTGATTGGGATCAGAGCGGGTATTTTGTCGGAGGTGGCATCGAAACGGCCATCAACAGCAATTGGACGATCAAGACTGAGTATCGCTATACGGGCTTCGGGACCAAGGACGATCTTCTTTCCGAGGCTGGCATTGTCGGAGTACCGGACGGTCTCCTGAATCTTGACACCTCGCGCCATACTTTCCAGATCGCAGCCAATTACCGTTTCGGTGCACAGAACGGCGGCGGCGCTGCCTTCGAGACGCCAGCCTACAACTGGACCGGCTTCTATATCGGTGGCGCTGGTGGCGCCGGTGCGTCCGTGCATCAGATCAACGTTCCGCCGCTCGGCGACCTGGAATTCAATGGTCTCGGTGGCGAAGGTGCCTTTGGTGAACTGAACGTCGGCTACGATCATGACTTCGGCAGCTGGGTCGCAGGCGTCATGGTCGATGCACGCTACTCCGGCATGACTTCCAAGCTGGATCTCGGCGGCGGGTCGATCAACGTCGATACCGACTATGGGTTCGATGTGCTGGGCCGCGTCGGCATGAAGATGAACGAATCGACCCTTGCCTATGCGCTTGCCGGCTACAGCTGGCAGCATTTCGATCTGAACGCTTCCGACCCGATCGGCGACATTCTCGACTGGGGTTCCAGCGGTTTCTCGGTTGGTGGCGGCCTGGAAACGGCTCTGTCCAGCAATGTCACCGTTGGCCTCGAATATCGCTATTCGCAGTTCGCCGAGAAGGACTTTTCTTCGGAATTCGGCGCACCCGACGACACCCTTACCTCGACTTCCTCTTTCCACAC
>NZ_RZRK01001256.1:0-1107 GCF_003997835.1 Mesorhizobium sp. M7A.F.Ca.CA.004.12.1.1 | reverse complement strand
GGCCTCAGCCCGTCGTCAAGAAATCCGTCCGACGTTCCCTGATCGACCAAGAATTCGGGGAAACGGTATCCGTCGTCGATGAGCGACGTCGCGTCGCAGGTTCGCCACGAAGCCTCATCCTTCCCGAGATATTTCTCAAAAGCCGGTCTCGACCAGCCGGCGGTGCTTGGCTGGGCGATCGGGGCGAACGCCGAGCAGCTCTTGAAACGTTGCGGATTCTTCAAGGCAATCGTCAGCGCGCCATGCCCGCCCATCGAATGGCCAAAGATTGCCTGGCGCGCCATATCGGCTGGAAATTCAGCCGCGATGAGAGCCGGCAACTCCTCGGTGACATAGGAATACATGCGATAGTTCTTCGCATAAGGCTCTTGCGTCGCATCGAGATAGAAGCCGGCGCCGGAGCCGAACTGCCAGTTGTCTTTTTCATCCGGAATGTCGGCGCCGCGCGGGCTGGTGTCGGGACAGACGACGATCAGGCCAAGCTCGGCGGCCATGCGCCTGTACTCGCCCTTGTCCATTACATTGGCGTGGGTGCACGTCAGGCCTGAGAGATACCACACAACGGGACAAGGCGCCTCCCGCGCCTGCGGAGGTTTGAAAACGGCAAAAGTCATGTCGCAACGGCAACTCGTCGACAAATGGGAATAGACGCCCTGCACGCCGCCATGGGCTTTCGTTTGAGAGATGATTTTCATGTGTTCTCCACGTTGCGGGTCGGATGACGGTCGGCGCCACCACTGCCACCCAGCGGCAAGCACTTGCGTCCTGCCATCCTATGGTTCCTGTGTCGACGGATCTCAGCGCGGAAAAAGAACCTCGCCCATTCCGAGCACTGCGTTATCCCCGCCATATTTGCGCGGTGCGCTCCCCAGAAGCGGCCGTTTCAAAATGCCCTCGGCGATCAGATGACGATCGATGATGGCGGCGAAAACGCCCTCGGGTGCGCCACATTCGACGAAGCTCGGCGACATGCGTGCCGGCGTGCGATCGAGAAGGATCGAACCGCGACGCATCAGATAGCCGGGCATCTCGCCGGTGCCACCGGCCACCACCAAGGAGCCGGCGATCATGCGGCTGCCGGCGTGGCCGCCGGAGCCTTTCAGCAAC
>NZ_RZRK01001255.1:0-1108 GCF_003997835.1 Mesorhizobium sp. M7A.F.Ca.CA.004.12.1.1 | reverse complement strand
GTGCTCGCATTGATCATGCGCGCTTTCGCTTCGATGGACGGCGTTGTCGACCCGCCCTCCTCGGCCCACCATCTGACCGCCGACACCCTGAGCGACAAGGCGCGGCTGGAGACCGGCTTCGTGGCGGTGCAGGGCGACAGGATCGTCGGCTGCGTCTTTGCCCTTGAGAGGGCGGCGGACCTTTATGTCGGCAAGTTCGCGGTCGCGCCGGACCGCCAGGGACAAGGCATTGGCCGGCGGCTGATGCAGGCAGTCGAAGACCTTGCCCGTAGCCGCGGCAAGGCCGCCGTCGCGCTTCAGACGCGGATCGAGCTGACCGGGAATCATGAAGCCTTTGCTCGCCTCGGCTTTCGCGAAACTGAACGGACGGCGCATGAGGGCTATGCCAGGCCGACCTCGATCACCATGCGCAAAGCTATCTCGTAAGGTTTATCTTACGGTTTGTGGGCCGCGACAGCGTCAGGTCCTGAGCGGCAGCACCCGATCCGGCGGGCGGTGGCCGTCGACGAAGGCACGGATATTGATGATGACCTTCTCGCCCATATCGATGCGGCCCTCGAGCGTCGCCGAGCCCATATGCGGCAAAAGCACGACCTTGTTCTTGGCGGCGAGCTTCAGCAGCTTGCTGTTCAAAGCCGGCTCATGCTCGTAGACGTCGAGGCCGGCCCCGGCGATCTTGCCGTCCTGAATCAGCTTGACCAGCGCTTCCTCGTCGATGATGTCGCCGCGCGCGGTGTTGACGACATATGCGGTGGGCTGCAGCAGCGCCAGCCGCCGCGCTGAAAGCAGATGGAAGGTTGCCGGCGTCGAGGGACAGTTGACCGAGATGATATCCATGCGGGCCAGCATCTGGTCGAGGCTTTCCCAATACGTCGCCTCCAGCCCGTCCTCCACGGCCGGCAGCACGCGGTGGCGGTTGTGGTAGTGGATCGACAGGCCGAAGGCCTTGGCCCGTCTGGCGACGGCGGTGCCGATTCGCCCCATGCCGACAATGCCGAGCCGCTTGCCCCAGATGCGCCGGCCCAGCATCCAGGTCGGAGACCAGCCGGCCCATTTCTTGTCACCGGTGAGCACATTGGCGCCTTCCGCCAGCCGCCGCGGCACCGCC
>NZ_RZRK01001254.1:0-1110 GCF_003997835.1 Mesorhizobium sp. M7A.F.Ca.CA.004.12.1.1 | reverse complement strand
GTCCGTGACCTCGCGCAGCGTGTCCTCCAGCATCTCGCGCTGCCTGGACAACAGCGAGGTCGCGCCGGCGGCACTGGCTCGTGCCGATTTCTCCAGCGCTTCGAGGTTCTTGCGGTGATGGGCGAGGATCACCTCGACATCGACATTGGGCACCTTCAGGTCGCGGCCGAACCTGCCGAACATGTCCATGAAGGAATCGGATTCCGGTTGTTTCGCCATGCTCGTTTGCTCCCCTTTGCCGCATGATGCGGGCACCCTCGGCGGGAGAATAGCACTCGCATGCCGTGAGTCCATTCGGACACGGAGGAGTGAGCGCCAGTCTGGTCGCGCATCAATTCACGAGGAACAGCCGCTCGGCCACATAGAGCACGACACCGGCGAGCCCGCCGATGATCATGCCGTTGAAGCGGATATACTGTAGGTCCCGACCGATGTTCATCTCGATCAGCCGCGTCAGCTGCGCAAGATCCCAGCGCTTGACCTGGTCGGCGATGAATGTCGACACGCCGGCCTTCTGGCTCTCCACGAACGACGCCAGAGCCACCACGAACCCTTGGTTCATGTCGGCCCGGATCTGCGCATCGCCGGCAAGATGGCGACCGACCTCGACGAACATGTTGGCAAGATGCGCGCGGACAACCGAATTCGGCGCCTTGGCGTCCTGCTCGATGAACTGGCTGAGGCTTGCCCACATCTCGCCGGCCAACCCCTTGACCTCCGGCCGGGCCAGGAAGTCGCGCTTCAGCTTCTCGGCCCGTTTGGCGTATTGCTTCGATGTTCTCAGCTTCTCGACGAAGCCTTGGGCGAAGCGGTCGAATTCGGCGCGCATCGGGTGGTCGGGATCGGCCCTCACCTCGTCGAGAAGCGAGCCGGCCGAGGCGACGATCTTCTTCAGGAGATAGGCGTCGGCGCGGAACAGGTTGAACAGCGACGGCAGTTCCTCGCGGATCTTTTCGCGCATCGTCGCCAGCGCCTGTTCGTCATTGAGGAACCTGCCGATCACCTTGGTGAACTCGTCGAACAGTTTCTGGTGGCGGCGGTCGTCGGTAAGCGCTGACAACAGCTCGGCGGCCAGCGGCGCCAGCGGCACCTTTTCGATCTGTTCGAGCA
>NZ_RZRK01001253.1:0-1112 GCF_003997835.1 Mesorhizobium sp. M7A.F.Ca.CA.004.12.1.1 | reverse complement strand
CTCCGAGATGGCGCCTTCGACCGGTGGCAGGCCACTGTCATCGGCGCCTTGCGCCGTGGCGATCTCGGGCACCGGCTGCGCGGCGGCGGCAGGAACTGGGGCAGGCTTTTCCGCCGGAAGGGCGGTGGGCGGCGCGACGACCTCGCCGGCAATGGCCTGCGCGGCGTCGAGCAAAGCGCGGTCGCCCTCCGACAGCCGGCTGCGGTCGATCTTGCCGAGCTTGGCACGAACGTCCTCGATTGTCCCCGAGGTGACGGTGGAAAGGCTGGCATAGAGCAGGGCGCGTGGATCGTCCTGATTGGTGTTGCCGTCGCGGCCCTGTTCCGCCCGCGCCGAAGCGAAGGCCGACAAGTCGTTCAGGCCGTCTATCGCGGCCCGGCGGGCGATGCGCAGATAGATCACCTTCTCGCGCTCGGGATCCATCATCGAGGTGATGTCGCCCAGCTTGTCCTGGCTGATCGACATGTGCAGCGCGATGACGCCGGAGACGAAGGAGTCGGCGAACTGGCTGGCATAGGGCGAATAGAGGTAGCGCTCGACATATTGGGTGGAAGCAAGGGCGAAGCGTGCCGCGTCGCCTTGCGCGACTGCAAGGCCGACCGAACGGCGAAGTGCCGCTTCCTCGACCAGCGTGCCGGGGCTGAGCAATCTTGCCTCGTCGAGCAGACGGAGTGCGGTCGCCGGCTGATCACCGGCAAGCAGTGAGCCTTTGACCAAAGCGAGGAAGGCGCCGAGATCCGGAGGCAGCGCCATGGGATCGATCGGCCTCAAGGCTTCGATAGCCTCGCCGGGCCGGCCGTTGAGGTAATCAATCACGCCTTTGGCGATGGCAAGGCTTTGCGGATCCGTCGTAGCGCGCGACGTGGCCGCTTCGACGGTCACCGGGTTGCCGCCGCTCATGCCGTAGACAAGCAGGGCTCGAAAGTTCTTGGGATCCTTGTAGTCCTCGGCATTCGCCGCCCGCAGGCGCGCATCCGCCATCTCCAGCAGCTTGGCTTGCATCGGCAAGGCGGCATGATCGCCGGCGGCTATGCGGTCCTGGATGAGTTGCAGCGAGCGCTGCAGCCGTATCAGCTGGTGCGCTCGCTGCAACTCATCCAGGACCGCATAGC
>NZ_RZRK01001252.1:0-1117 GCF_003997835.1 Mesorhizobium sp. M7A.F.Ca.CA.004.12.1.1 | reverse complement strand
GTCCCGGCTGAACTTCAAGCCGCGCCAGCTGGAGCCTGGCCATGTCTGGCTGGCCGGCGCCGGCCCCGGCGACCCCGGTTGCCTGACGCTCGAAGTGCTGGCGGCTTTGGCCGAGGCGGATGCGCTGGTCTACGACGCGCTGGTCTCATCCGATGTCGTCGCCGTTGCCGAAAATGCCGAGCTTTTCTTTGCTGGCAAGCGCGGCGGCAAACCGTCGATGAAACAGGATGACATCACCGCCCTTTTGGTGCGGCTGGCGCGCGACGGCCGCCGCGTCGTCAGGCTGAAGGGCGGCGATCCCTATATTTTCGGCCGCGGCGGCGAAGAAGCCCTGGCGCTGGCGCATGAAAACATCCCGTTCCGCGTGCTGCCAGGCCTGACCTCGGGCCTCAGCGCTCTGGCCGCGACCGGCATCCCGGCCACCATGCGCGGCATCAACAAGGCGGTGATCCTGGCCACCGGCCACGCCGCCGGCACCGATGACGATCTCGATTGGGCGGCAATCGCCCGCACCGGCCAGCCTGTCGTCGTTTATATGGGCATGGCCAACCTGCCTTTGATCGCGGCGGCACTGCTCGACGGCGGGCTGGCGCCGTCGACACCGGCGGCAGTGATCGTCGCCGCAACGACGCCGCAGGAACGAACCGTCGTCGCAACGCTCGCCACCATTGCCGAGGAAGCCGCGGCCGCCGGTCTCGCCTCGCCGGCGCTGATCGTCGTTGGCGGGATCGTTGCCATGCGCGCGGCACTGGCGGGACAAGCATGACGGCCCGCGCCATCATCATCGGCGCGCCGCGCTCCGGCTCCGGCAAGACCAGCGTCACCATCGGCATTTTACGCGCGCTCACCCGGCGTGGGCTGAAGGTGCGAGGCGCCAAATCCGGCCCCGACTATATCGACCCCGGCTTCCACACCGCCGCCACGGGACTGTCGGGCGTCAATCTGGACAGCTGGGCGATGCCGCCATCGCTGCTCAACGCACTCGCCGCGCAAGCCGCCGACGACACCGATTTCGTCATCCTCGAAAGCGCCATGGGCCTGTTCGACGGCATTCCGGCCTCGCCGGGGCGCACCGGGTCAGCCGCAGACTTGGCTCGGCTCTACGGCCTGCCGGTGC
>NZ_RZRK01001251.1:0-1117 GCF_003997835.1 Mesorhizobium sp. M7A.F.Ca.CA.004.12.1.1 | reverse complement strand
CCGCAGGACTGAACCTGGGCCTCGGCATCGGGATAGGTGGTAAGGGCGCCGGCGGTGGCGGCGGCAAGACCGTTGATGTCATCAACGGCGCCGTCGTCCAGACCGAAGGTATTCAGTCGCACGGCATCATGGCGCAGTCGGTCGGCGGCGGCGGCGGCTCCGGCGGCTTTGCGGTGACGGTCGGCGGACCTTCCTTCTCGCTGGGCGGCAATGGCAGTTCCGGTGGTGGCAGCCAGAAAGTCTATGTCGAAAATACGGCTCGGATCACCACTGACAGGGACCTCTCGATCGGCATCTTCGCGCAGTCGGTCGGTGGTTCAGGTGGTGATGGAGGCTTGGCGGGCGCCGGTGGTGCCTTTGCGGCCGTCGCTGTCGGTGGCCAGGGCGGCGCTGGCGGGGCAGGGGGCCAGGGCGAGGTCAAAAACACCGCAAACATAACCACCAAAGGCGCGCTCGCGCACGGCATCCTGGCGCAATCGGTCGGCGGCGGCGGCGGCAATGGCGGCAGCGCCGGTGCGGTCGCGGTTGGTATATTCGGTGCGGCTGGCGTCGCGATCGGCGGCGGCGGCGGCGATGCGAACCTGAGCGATCAGGTTACCGTCACCCACAAGGGCGACATCCACGTCGGCGGCGCGGGCGCGAAGGCCATCCTGGCGCAATCGGTCGGCGGTAGCGGCGGTAATGGCGGCAATGCCTATTCCGGAGCCTTCAGCGCCGGTTTCTACGCATCGGCAGCTGTCGGCGTTTCGGTTGGCGGCGAGGGCGGCGATGGCGGCCCTGGCGGCAAGGTTACGGTCAGGGCGGACGGCAACATCATCGCCGACACCGACGCGGTCGGCTCGGGCGGCATCGTGGCACAGTCGATTGGCGGCGGCGGCGGCAATGGCGGCCGTGCGGCCACGATGGCCGGCTCGGTCAGCAACGGCGTCAATGTCAGCCTCGGCGTTACGGTCGGCGGCTGGGGCGGCGACGGTGGCAGGAGCGACCTGGTGATCGTCGATACCGGCCTCAGCGGCGGCGGCAGCATCGTCACCAAGGGTTACCAGGCTGGCGGCATTCTTGCCCAGTCGGTTGCCGGCAGCGGCGGCAATGGCGGCGATTCCTGGGCGGCGGCGGG
>NZ_RZRK01001250.1:0-1118 GCF_003997835.1 Mesorhizobium sp. M7A.F.Ca.CA.004.12.1.1 | reverse complement strand
AGCCCGGACTTCTGCTGTTTTGTCGTGGTCGGCGCCTGCGAGAGTTCCCCTCCCCCTTGTGGGGAGGGGCTAGGGGTGGGGGTCCCTCTTCGTCAGAATTCTTGTTCGACAGACAGAACAGAGGGTGCCGCCTAATGTTCCGCCTGGAAGCCCGCACAAGCACACCTGCCTGGTTCAACCTCGCTCTGCCATTGCTGGCGATCGGCGGGACGCTCATCCTATGCAGCGGCCTCATCGCGCTGGCCGGCGCCGGCGTGCTCGAAGCCTATGGCGTGATGTTCACGGCGTCGCTGGGCGACAGCTATGCGATCACCGAAACGATGGTGCGTGCAACACCCATGATCTTCACCGGACTGGCGGTCGCGGTCGCCTTCCGGGCCAAATTCTGGAACATCGGCGCCGAGGGGCAATTGCTGGCCGGCGCGGTGGCCAGCTGCTTTGTCGGCGCCATTCCAATGCCGGGGCCGCTCGCCATGGTCTTGATGGCGGTCGCCGGTGCCGCGGCGGGAGCCGCAGTCGCGCTGGTGCCGGCGACGCTCAGAGTAAAATTCAAGGTCGACGATGTCGTCAGTTCGCTGCTGCTCAACTCGGTCATCTATTATGCGCTGATGGCGCTGATCGAAGGCCCGTGGAAGGACTCCTTCAGCGGCTATCCGATCTCGCCGCCGATCGAGGATTCGGCCAATTTCCCGGTGCTGCTCGAAGGCACAAGACTGCATCTCGGCGTCGTCGCGGCGCTGATCGCGGCGCCGCTGACCTGGTTCCTGATCGTGCGCACGACGCTCGGCTTCAGGATCAGGGTCACCGGCGAAAACCCGGAAGCCGCCAGATATGGCGGCATCCATGTCGAGCGGGTGCTGATCTCGACGGCGCTGCTGTCCGGCGCGCTGGCCGGGTTGGCCGGCGTCGGCGAGGTCGGCGGCGTGCATTTCCAGGTGATGAGCGACATCTCGCCGGGCTACGGCTATTCCGGCATCGTTGTTGCCATGCTGGCGCGGCTCAACCCGCTCGGCGTGGTGCCGGCGGCGATCTTCCTTGCCGCCGTGATGACCGGCGCCGAAGCGATGTCGCGGGCGACCGGCGTGCCGGCCTTCCTCAGCGACGTCATCCAGGGCACC
>NZ_RZRK01000124.1:0-10561 GCF_003997835.1 Mesorhizobium sp. M7A.F.Ca.CA.004.12.1.1 | reverse complement strand
GGCTACAACATCGCCGGTCCCGAGGTCGAGGCGGCGCTGCTGGCGCACCCGGACGTCGCCGAATGCGCTGTCATTGGCGCCGAGGACGCCGAGCGCGGCCAGATCGTCGAGGCGCATGTCGTGCTAGCGCAGGGCGTCGCGCCCGACGCCCTCACCACCAAGCGCCTGCAGGACCATGTCAAGGCAATGATCGCGCCCTATAAATATCCGCGATCGGTAAAATTCATCGCCGCTCTGCCCAAGACCCAGACCGGCAAGATCCAGCGCTTCCGGCTGCGCACGGAGAAAATCGATTGAGCGAGCCATACGATCCGGCGTCCGAAGGCGCCCAGATGTCGTTCAAGGAGCGCATGTCCTACAGCGACTACCTGCACCTGGAGAAAGTGCTGGAGGCCCAGACGCCGCTGTCATCGGCGCATGACGAGATGCTGTTCATCATCCAGCATCAGACCTCCGAACTCTGGATGAAGCTCGCTCTACACGAGATTGGAGCCGCGATCCGTTCCATCCGCGCCGACCGGCTCGAGCCGAGCTTCAAGATGCTGTCGCGCGTTGCGCGGATCTTCGAGCAGCTGAACAATGCCTGGGATGTGCTGCGGACGATGACGCCGAGCGAATACACCGAGTTCCGCGACGCGCTCGGCCAGTCCTCGGGTTTCCAGTCCTGGCAGTATCGCGCCATCGAGTTCATGGCCGGCAACCGCAACCTGGCCATGCTCGGGCCGCACAAGCACCGGCCCGACCTGAGCGGAAAGCTGGAAGCGATCCTGACCGAACCATCGCTCTACGACGAAGCGCTGCTGCTGCTTGCGCGCAACGGATTCGACATCGGTGCCGATGCCAAGCGCACGGACTGGCGTGAGACGCGAACCGAGAATGAAGAGGTGCTGGTCGCCTGGCAAACCATTTACCGCGATCCGCAGCGCTACTGGATGTTCTACGAACTGGCAGAGAAGCTGGTCGACTTCGAGGATTATTTCCGCCGCTGGCGCTTCAACCACGTCACCACGGTTGAGCGCATCATCGGTCTGAAACGCGGCACCGGCGGCACGTCGGGTGCTTCGTATCTGAAGAAGATGCTCGAGGTGGTGCTGTTCCCGGAACTGTGGACGGTCCGCACCCGGCTCTGACATCGTCGAAATGAAAACAGCGACGCGCGGCGGCGGAACACCCTTCGCGAACAACCGGGGACTGACTGACCATGAGTGGATTTCCTGATCTCGCCGCAGTCGAAGCGATGGATGCCACAGATCCGCTGCGGGCCATGCGCGACCGTTTCATTCTGCCGGAGGGGGTGATCTATCTCGACGGCAATTCACTGGGGGCAGCGTCTCATGCCGTTTTCGGCGAGCTGCAGCAGGCGGCAACCCAGGAATGGGCCCAGGACCTCATCCGAGCCTGGAATACGGCCGGATGGTTCGAGATGCCGATCGAACTCGGCGATCAACTCGGACGCCTGATTGGAGCCGCGGCCGGCCAGACCGTCGTCTGCGACACGACGTCGACCAACATCTACAAGGTGCTGCATGCGGCGCTGGAGATTCGGCCGGGCCGGTCGGTCATCGTCGCCGAGGGTGACAGTTTCCCCACCGACCTGTACATCGCCGAAGGCGTGGCCTCGACACGGGACGGCGTCCTGCTGCGCCTCGCGGGCGTCGACGCGCCCACTATCGAAGAGCTGATCAACGAAAACGTCGCGGTGGTGCTGGTCAACCACGTCAACTACAAATCGGGTGAACTGCGCGACATGGCGGCGCTGACGCGCAAGGCTCATGCGGCCGGAGCGCTGATCGTCTGGGATCTATGCCACACCGCCGGCGCCCTGCCCGTCGAGCTCGATCACGCAAATGCCGATTTCGCCATCGGCTGCACTTACAAGTACCTCAACGGCGGTCCGGGCGCACCGGCCTTCATCTATGCCGCGCAGCGCCATCACGGCGATATCAGCCAGCCGCTCAGCGGCTGGTGGGGCCATGCGCGGCCCTTTGCCTTCGAACGGGGGTATGTTGCCGGCACCGGTATCCGCCGCTTTCTGTGCGGCACCCAGCCGGTCCTGTCGATGCGGGCGCTCAAAGGCGCGCTTGCCATCTGGAACGACGTCGACATGGCGGCATTGCGAAAAAAGAGCGTCGCGCTGACGGAACTGTTCATCCAGCTCGTCGAAGCAAAGTGCGGCGCCTATGGCCTCACGCTGGAGACCACCCGCGACGCGACCAGGCGCGGCAGCCAGGTGTCGTTCCTTCACGATCACGGCTATCAAATCATGCGGGCGCTGATCGAGCGCGGCGTCATCGGTGATTTTCGCGCGCCATCGACCATCCGTTTCGGCTTCACGCCCCTCTATATCGGCTACAAGGATGTGTGGCTGGCGGTTCAAGTGCTAGAAGACATTCTGCGCACGGGCGCATGGAAGGACCAGCGTTTCGCCGTCAAGGAAGCCGTTACCTGACGCAACGATCCCCGCGATTTGCCGTCGCCGCCCTCACTGCCCGGCAGATGACGGAGGGCTGATTCCAGCCACAAATGCCAACAGACGTTGGCGTTTTGGCTCCGTTTCGTTCACGGCAAACGAACGTCCCGAAGATTGATAGCGTCCCTTGTGGAGGTCGATCGGCAGATGATGCCAAGCCTTGGGTCGAGGATGAGCCACAGGTCATTAACCATAATGGTTTCAATGTGAGCAGGCGCATTGCCGTGGTTGGCGCCTGTCGATCGCGACCCGCTGGCAAGCCCAAATAATTTCAGCAGCCTTAACAAATTCATTAAACTTTAAACGGTTGCAGAACACAACTGGAACAGATAGTGTTTGTTCTGGGTTTGTTTTTCGATTCTGGTTTCAGGTAATCTGGGGGCCGCCATGCTGACACGCAAGCAACATGAACTGCTGATGTTCATCCATGAACGCCTGAAGGAGAGCGGCATTCCGCCATCCTTCGACGAGATGAAGGAGGCGCTCGACCTTGCCTCCAAATCCGGGATTCATCGGCTGATCACCGCACTTGAGGAGCGCGGCTTTATTCGCCGGTTGCCCAACCGGGCACGCGCGCTGGAAGTGCTGCGATTGCCGGACTCGATCGCGCCCGGCCTCAACGCGGCAAAGAAGTTTTCGCCAAGCGTCATCCAGGGCAGTCTCGGTCAGGGTGGTGCCCTTGGCCGGCAGATCAAGCCGGCGCCTTCGCGGATGCCCTCGCCCGGCAATGATGACGATGCGGTCTCCGCCGTGTCGATACCGGTCATGGGCCGTATCGCCGCCGGTGTGCCGATCGATGCCATCCAGCATCAGACGCATTCGATCTCGGTGCCGCCGGACATGATCATGGGCGGCGCCCACTATGCGCTGGAGGTTAAGGGCGACTCGATGATCGAGGCCGGTATCTTCGACGGCGACACCGTCATCATCCGTAATGCCGACACGGCGAACCCCGGCGAGATCATCGTGGCGCTGGTCGATGAAGAGGAAGCGACGCTGAAGCGGTTCCGCCGCAAGGGCGCTTCCATCGCTCTCGAAGCCGCCAATCCGGCCTATGAAACCCGTATTTTCGGCCCAGACAGGGTCAAGGTGCAAGGCAAGCTCGTCGGCCTCATCCGCCGCTACTGAGGCGGCTGCGGGTTGGCCGCTGGCTTCTCGGGTTTCTTGAAGGGTGCCAGCCCCCTCGCCTCACGAGAGTATTTGCGTTGCGTGTGCCAGGGCCGATATGGGCTGTTCACCGCGAAGCTGATTGTCGCCGGCGTGGTCGCCGATTGGCGATCGAAGAAGACCGCGGCACTGCCTTTGCGAGCCAGTTGCCGCTTGGTGATGACGAGAACCAGCGGATTGTGACAGGCGTCATAGGCGGTGGCGTCATTGATGACGATCAGCTCGGCGAAGCCACAGGCTTTCCAGGTGTCCTTGCGGTCCTCGACATAGGCAATGATCGCACCGGACATATGCCTGGCCACGCAAACGCCTGAGGAGCAATAGAACGGCGATCCCGGCGGTAGCTCAACGGCGTCCGCGACGTCGAATTGCCCATCGCTCTTGTCGAACACCTCTGGCACGACGATGGTTTCTGATGTCAGGGCGCGTTTCCAGTTGTCGACGGTGAATTCGTTCGGCCGTTCCCGGCTGACGGCAAGCTCGCCGCCACCGATCGGCAACGCCACCAGCCGGGCGTCTTCCGAGATCAGCACATCCGGCGTGCGCGTATCCGAGACGGTCAGCAAGCCTGCCAGCGCGAATGGCAGAGCAGCGAGCCGCAGCCAAGTTGTCGCCATCGTCGCGATGACCAGGGCAATTGTCACCAGCAGGACAGATTGCTGCGAAATCAGCCCAACCCCATCGACAGGCGAACGTTCGGAGATCCAACCCGATATGGCGATCATCACCGTCAGGCCCTTGCCCATCAGGTAGAGGGCCGGCCAATCCAATCCGAAAGGCATCAGCAGCGCGCTTGCGACAGCCAGGAACATGACGACGGTGACGATCGGCATAACCGCCAGATTGGCGAACAGGCTGAGCGGCGACACACGCTGAAAATGCCAGATGGCAAACAGCGTCGTGGCGCTGCCGGCGATGATGGAGGTCATGGCAAGGCCGGTTGCCGCGAGCACGAACTTTCGCGTCAGGAAACCGGGCATGGATCGCTTTGGGGGCGGCGGTCTTGCTTTTCCCGCGCGGTGATCGGCCCAGCCGGCATAGGCGCCGACCAGAGCCGCGGTCGCGGCGAACGACATCTGAAAACTCGGGCCGACCACCTCATGCGGCGACACCACGATGACGGCGATCGCCGAGATCGCCAGATTGCGCATGGTGAGTGCTGCTCGATCGAACAGCACGGCAATCAGCATCACCGCCAGCATGATGAAGCTGCGCTCGGCGGCAACGACGACTCCAGAGATGATGAGATAGGCCGCGATCGAGAACAGTGCGGCGAAGGCGGCATACTTCTTGACCGGGCGACGCGCGGAAAAGTCGGGAAACAAGGCGAAGGCGCCGCGCAGCAAGCCCATGATGGTGCCTGCGACCAGCGCCATGTGCAGTCCCGAAATCGAGATGATGTGGTAGATGCCGGTACGTCGCATCGCCTCATTGATGTCATCGGGAATGCCGGCGCGCACGCCGACGATCAGCGCCGCGGCGATCTCGCCTTCGGCGCCGCCGACGCTCGCCCTGATATGGTCGGCGATGGCCTCGCGGGCATTTTCCACGCTAGAGGAAATTCGGGCCGGCAGCGGCATGTCGCCACCGTCGCTGACGACAAGCTTGGGGTTGCCGAGAAAGAACCCGCTGCCGCCGATGCCGGCAAAATAGCTGTCGAAGGAGAAATCATAGCTGTCCGGCCGCACCGGCCCAGTCGGCGGCAAAAGCTTGGCATATCCAGTGATGAGGGAGCCTGCGGTCACGTCAGCCGGGATCTTGCGTGCCGAAAGCCGCACCCGTTCCGGCGCATAGCGCAGTTTCGGTCTTGCGGTCGACGTCACGTCGATGGTCAGCCGGATACGGCCAGTTTCCATCCGGTCGAGCGAGACGACGCGGCCGGTCACCTGCGTCGAGATTTCCGAGCCCAACATTTGTGTGCCCGCACGCCACGTCTCGACCTTGGCAGCAAGCAGTCCTAGGGCGCACAAAAGCGCCGCCATGAAACACAGATGGGTCTTTGGCCATGAGCGCGAGACCAGCGCACAGATCCCCGTCAAGATGACAACCGCGACAGGTCTCGCAAAGTCGGGTTCAGCCGTCAGCGAAAAATAGCCGATCGCTCCGATCGCCAGGCAGACCGGCACCAGCAGGAAGGCCACGCCCCGGTCGAGTTCCAGGCTCGCCGCCGTGTTCACGCTGTGGCGCAGGCGAGGCAGTGATGTCAGGCTGATTTGCCGGCGCACGCGAACGATCCTGCCGGTTTCGGCAACAGGAACAGAGGCGGCGACATCCGCTTGCAAGGGCGCCTTGCCGGGATCCGGCACAAGGGGCGATGGCGGCGGCAATGGGGCTGGCCGAGGCGCAAACAGGGACCGTTCGCTGACGCCGATGGCAGCGTCCTCGCCCTGATCCGAGCCCCAGCCTCGTCCAGCCATCGGGTCTGCCCCTTGCGCCCTCGACACCCTATGCTACATGAACGCCGGGCGCGCGAAAGCCCGCGCAACCGCACCCCGCTTCAGATGGTTTCCGAGAGTTCCATGTCCGACAAGGTCGTCACCCGTTTTGCCCCTTCGCCCACCGGCTATCTGCACATAGGCGGCGCGCGCACGGCGCTGTTCAACTGGCTGTATGCGAAGCACACTGGCGGCACGATGCTGCTGCGCATCGAGGACACCGACCGCGAACGCTCCAATGAAGCCGCGACGGCTGCCATCCTCGACGGGCTTTCCTGGCTTGGCCTGAGCTGGGACGGCGAGCCGGTGTCGCAGTTCGAGCGTGCTCCGCGCCACCGCGAGGTGGCTGAGGAGCTCGTGCGCATGGGCAAGGCCTATTATTGCTATGCCACGCCGGCCGAACTGGAGGCCATGCGCGAGGCCGCCAGAGCCAAGGGGCTGCCGCCCCGCTATGACGGCCGCTGGCGCGACCGCGACCCCTCTGAGGCGCCCGCAGGCGTCAAGGGCGCCATTCGTATCAAGGCGCCGACCGACGGCGAGACCATCGTCCATGACCGTGTCCAGGGCGAGGTGCGCTTTCCCAACAAGGATCTCGATGACTTCATCATCCTGCGTTCTGACGGCAATCCCACTTACATGCATGCCGTCGTCGTCGATGATCATGATATGGGAGTCACCCATATCATTCGCGGCGACGATCATCTGACCAACGCCGCTCGCCAGACCGTGATCTACAACGCCATGGGCTGGAACGTGCCGTCCATGTCGCATATCCCGCTGATCCACGGCGCCGATGGCGCCAAGCTGTCGAAGCGGCACGGCGCGCTTGGCGTCGAGGCCTATCGCGCCATGGGCTACCTGCCGGAGGCGCTGCTCAATTACCTGGCGCGCCTTGGCTGGAGCCATGGCGACGACGAGATCATGTCGATCAAGGATATGATCTCGTGGTTCGACATCGGCGATGTCAACAAGGGCGCGGCGCGCTTCGACTTCGCCAAGCTGGAGGCGATCAACGGCGCGCATATGCGCCGCATGAGCGATGCCCGACTGTTCGACATCTTCATCGCTACCCTGCCCTATCTCGAAGGTGGCCCGGCGATCGCCGCGCGCCTGAACGACAGCACCAAGGCGCAGTTGCTGGCAGCGCTTCCGGGCTTGAAGGACCGCGCCAAGACGCTGGTCGAGCTCGTCGATGGCGCGGCCTTCCTGTTCGCCACGCGCCCCCTGCCGATCGACGACAAGGCGGCCCTTCTGCTTACCGACGATGCCCGCAAGATCCTGCGCAGTGCTCACGAAGCTTTGAACGGGCTTGCGAGTGACTGGACAGCCGCCTCGGCGGAGGCGGCGATACGCGAGGTGGCAGCGGCCGGCAGTCACAAGCTCGGCGCGGTGGCCCAGCCTTTGCGCGCTGCGTTGACCGGCAAAAGCACCTCGCCGGGCGTGTTCGATGTGCTCGCCGTGCTCGGCCGCGAGGAAAGCCTGGCGCGCATCTCAGATCAAATCGATTAGGAGCAAACTGGCCCAAGAAGATTGGCATTGAAAGGCGGGTTTCGCAGTGCAACATTAGGCCTTGGCCCAATCTGGCACGCACCTCCTGAAATGCGGTGGCGAATACGCGCATTGCGGTGATTTTCGACGTGTCGCTCTGCAGAATTTTGCCTTTGCCGGCATGAGGAAACAAGAAGGAGTTTGCAATGACCGAAGCTGCGAAAAAAATGGATTTGGGCGGCAAGACCCAGGAGGCCACGGCAACGCTTGCATTCGCCGGCAAGACCCATGAATTCAAGGTGCGAAGTGGTTCGGTCGGGCCTGATGTCATCGACATCGCCTCGCTCTACTCAACCACCGGCGCCTTCACTTACGATCCGGGCTTCACCTCGACGGCAAGCTGCGAGTCGGAAATCACCTTCATCGACGGCGATGCCGGCATCCTGCTGCACCGCGGCTATCCGATCGACCAACTGGCCGAACACGGCGACTTCCTCGAGGTCTGCTATCTCCTGCTTTACGGCGAACTGCCGACCAAGGCGCAGAAGGACGACTTCGACTATCGTGTGACGCGCCACACCATGGTGCATGAGCAGATGTCGCGCTTTTTCACCGGCTTCCGCCGCGACGCGCACCCGATGGCGGTGATGTGCGGCGTGGTCGGCGCGCTGTCGGCCTTCTACCACGACTCCACCGACATCTCCGACCCCTACCAGCGCATGGTTGCCTCCATGCGGCTGATCGCCAAGATGCCAACGATCGCGGCGATGGCCTACAAATACCACATCGGCCAGCCCTTCATTTACCCGAAGAACGAACTGAACTTCGCCGCCAACTTCCTGCACATGTGCTTTGCCGTGCCGTGCGAGGAATACAAGATCAACCCGGTGCTGGCGCGCGCCATGGAGCGCATCTTCATTCTGCACGCCGACCACGAGCAGAACGCCTCGACCTCGACCGTTCGTCTCGCCGGCTCGTCGGGCGCCAACCCGTTCGCGTGCATCGCCGCCGGCATCGCTTGCCTGTGGGGCCCAGCGCATGGCGGCGCCAATGAAGCGGCGCTCAACATGCTTGGCGAGATCGGCCATGTCGATCACATCCCCGAATTCATCGCTCGCGCCAAGGACAAGAACGACCCGTTCCGCTTGATGGGCTTTGGCCACCGCGTCTACAAGAACTACGATCCGCGCGCCAAGATCATGCAGAAGACGGCGCATGAGGTTCTGGGCGAGCTCGGCATCAAGGACGATCCGCTGCTCGACATCGCCATGGAACTGGAAAAGATCGCGCTGACCGATCCCTATTTCATCGAGAAGAAGCTCTACCCGAATGTCGACTTCTATTCCGGCATTACGCTGAAGGCGCTGGGTTTCCCCACCACCATGTTCACCGTGCTGTTCGCGGTCGCCCGCACCGTCGGCTGGATCGCACAGTGGAAAGAGATGATCGAGGATCCGCGCCAGAAGATCGGCCGCCCGCGCCAGCTCTATACCGGCGCACCCGAGCGTGACTACGTGCCGATCGCCAAGCGGTGAATTGGGAGTAGGGATTGGGCAGTAGGCAGTAGGGACGGTGAACTTCCCTACTGACTATTCCCTCTCTTGACATACCGCATCACCACCTGCGCGGCGATCTCGCCGGACGGTCTATCCGTCGCCATGCGCCGCGTGATCTCTGCAAATCCATTCTTCTGCCAGGCGCGCATGCCGCTGTCGGCGAACAGGGCTTCCAATTGCCGGGCCAGATTGTTCGGCTTGATGTAGCCGTCGTAGAATTCCGGAATAAGCGCTCGATCCGATATCAGATTGGGCAGCAGCGCCGACCAGACGGAAACGAGGTACGGCGCCAAGACCCGCGCGACCGGGTCGAGCCTGTAGCAGGAAATCATCGGCACGCCGGCCAGCGCCAGTTCCAGCGATACCGTCCCGGACGCGATCAGCGCCGCATCGGCTTTGCCGAAAGCCTGCCATTTGCGCTGGGAATCGACGATGATCTCAGGCTTTTCATCCCAGCGGTTGACGGAGGATTTGACGAGCTCGGCGACATGCGGAACGGTCGGCAGCAGCAGCCGCAGGCGGTGGCCACGCGCACGCAGAATCGACACCGTCTCGCCGAACGGGTCGAGCAGCCGCCGTACCTCGCCACGCCGCGAACCGGGCAGGACGAGCAGGGTCTTGACGCGATCAGGAGAAAGGTCGCGCGGTAGTTCCTGCGCCTTGGCTGCGGCCAGCAAACCCGCATCGTGGGTCAGGCGATGCCCGACATAGGTGCCCGGTGGCCCGCCGAGCCGCTCGAGCTCCTTGACCTCGAACGGCAGGATGCAGAGGATGTGGTCGACATAGGGCTTCATCGCCACCGCCCTGCCCGGCCGCCACGCCCACACGCTCGGGCAGACATAGTGGATGATCGGAATCGACGGGTTGGCCGCACGCACCTTTTTGGCGACGCGCAACGAAAAGTCCGGACTGTCGATGGTGACCATGCAGTCCGGCTTTTCGTCGGCAACGGTCTTGGACAGTTGGCTGATCCGCCGCATCAGGCGCGGCAGGTCGCGTAGAACGGCGCTGAACCCCATCAGGGCGATCTCGCCGGCATCGAATGGCGAGACCAGTCCCAGCGCCTGCAAATGACGGCCGCCGAGGCCGACGAGTTGCACCTCGCGCCCCACAGCCTGGCTGAGCGAGCGCACTATGTCGGCACCGAGCAGGTCGCCAGACTCCTCTCCGGCAACGATTGCGATCTTCAATGCCCTGTCAGCCATTGCGCGGCTCCGTGGCGGCACGCAGGCCAAGGACGAACAGGCCAAGTGCATTGGCGCGCGCGATGGTTTCAGGACCTTCGAGGATCAGCGAGCGTCCCGCCTCGACGGCAATGCCGGCGAGTCCGGCCGCGTGCGCTGCCTCGACCGGCTGCGGACCGATGGATGGAAGATCGGCGCGCAGTTCCTGACCGGGCTGGGAGCACTTGACGAGGACGCCGCGGGTCTTGCCCGCAATACGGC
>NZ_RZRK01001249.1:0-1119 GCF_003997835.1 Mesorhizobium sp. M7A.F.Ca.CA.004.12.1.1 | reverse complement strand
TCCCGCAGGGCAAGGGGCTCGATATCGCGCAGTCGTCGCCGGTCGATGGCTTCGACTCCAGGCTCACCGGCATCAACGACTATGCCGGCATCGAAGGCGCCGATGTCTGCATCGTCACCGCCGGCGTGCCGCGCAAGCCCGGCATGAGCCGCGACGACCTTTTGGGCATCAATCTCAAGGTCATGGAACAGGTGGGCGCCGGGCTGAAGAAGTATGCGCCGAAGGCCTTCGTCATCTGCATCACAAACCCGCTCGACGCCATGGTCTGGGCGCTGCAGAAGTTCTCAGGACTGCCCAACAGCCATGTCGTCGGCATGGCCGGCGTGCTCGACAGCGCGCGCTTCCGCTATTTCCTGGCGGAGGAATTCAAGGTCTCGGTCGAGGACGTCACCGCGTTCGTGCTCGGCGGCCACGGCGATTCCATGGTGCCGATGATCCGCTATTCGACGGTATCGGGCATTCCGCTGCCCGATCTCATCAAGATGGGCTGGACCTCGAAGGAAAAGCTCGACCAGATCGTGCAGCGCACCCGCGACGGCGGCGCCGAGATCGTCGGCCTGCTCAAGACCGGTTCGGCCTATTACGCGCCGGCCGCTTCGGCGATCTCGATGGCCGAAGCCTATCTCAAGGACAAGAAGCGCGTGCTGCCCTGCGCGGCGTATCTCTCCGGCCAGTATGGCGTCAAGAACACCTATGTCGGCGTTCCCGTGGTGATCGGCGCCGGCGGCGTCGAGCGTATCATCGAGATCGAGCTCAACAAGAGCGAGCAGAAGATGTTCGACTCCTCGGTGGCGACGGTGCAGGGTCTGACCGAGGCCTGCGTCAAGATCGCGCCGCAACTCGCCTCCAAATGAATCTCCAGCAAGTGAACCCCCAGTCGATCCGGAGACCTTCCAGATGAACATCCATGAGTATCAGGGCAAGGCGCTGCTGAAGAGCTTTGGCGCGCCCGTGGCCGAAGGCGTGCCGGTGTTCAAGGCGAGCGAAGCGGAAGCCGCCGCCAAGGCGCTGCCGGGCCCGCTTTATGTGGTGAAGAGCCAGATCCATGCCGGCGGCCGCGGCAAGGGCAAATTCACCGAACTCGGCCCGGACGCCAAGGGCGGCGTGCGGCTGGCGAAA
>NZ_RZRK01001248.1:0-1120 GCF_003997835.1 Mesorhizobium sp. M7A.F.Ca.CA.004.12.1.1 | reverse complement strand
GCGGGAGACATGCTGGGTTTTTCGCGCGCCTTCACCGACCCGGCCGGCAAAAGCGACGTCGCGTCGTTCAAGCTCGCCTTTGCGGCCGGAGCCGAGGCCACGGACGCCTTCCTGTTTGCCTGCGAGCGGGTCAACGCGCCTGATGTTGATCGCACGGCTTTGCAGGCCCACGCCAACGGCGCGACCGGAATTGTCGAGATCTTGGCGGTCAGCGATGCGCCCGGAAAGCAGCATGGGCTGATTTCCGTGGCGGTGGATGATCCGGCCGCCGACGGGCAGGGCGGCATTTTTCCCTTGCCGAATGCGGATTTGAGCGTGCTTGACCGCGCGGCTTTCACCGCGCGCTTCGGCCTGCCGGCCGGCGCGCCGACAGATCTACGCTTCGCAGCGGTGGTCTTTTCGGTTCGGAACGCCGATGTGACATCAAGGCTGCTTGCAGCCAATTCCGTCCAACACGATATAGCGGGCAATGATATCGTCGTGCGGCGTGCACCCGGACAGGGCGCGGCCTTTATCTTCCGGGAGATCCCATGAGCAAGCCGCAAGCGTCCAATTCGATGGCGCCCAATTCGTCTGTAGCCGTCGGCAATGTCGTCTTCGACAACAGGGCGGCTTTGTCCCTGATCGCCGGCCCGTGCCAGTTTGAATCGCGCCAGCATGCCTTCGACATGGCCGGCGCACTGAAGGAACTGACCGGCAGGCTCGGCATAGGCCTCGTCTACAAGACCAGCTACGACAAGGCCAACCGCACCTCGCTGTCGGCGACGCGCGGCGCCGGCATGGACGCAGCCCTTCCCGTCTTCGACGAACTGCGCAAGGAATTTTCGCTCCCCGTGCTGACCGATGTCCACACCGAGGAGCAGTGCGCGATCGTCGCGCCGCATGTCGATGTCCTGCAGATTCCGGCTTTCCTGTCGCGCCAGACGGACATGCTGGTCGCCGCCGCAAGGACCGGCAAGGTTATCAATGTGAAGAAGGGGCAGTTCCTCGCCCCCTGGGACATGAAGAACGTCGTCGCCAAGATCACCGGATCCGGCAATGCCAATGTGCTGACCACCGAGCGCGGCGCCTCCTTCGGCTACAACACGCTGGTCTCCGACATGCGCGCTCTTCCCATCAT
>NZ_RZRK01001247.1:0-1126 GCF_003997835.1 Mesorhizobium sp. M7A.F.Ca.CA.004.12.1.1 | reverse complement strand
GCATGCGCCACCGGCGTGCCGTAACGCTCGGCCTGGACGAGCGCCTGCGACACCGACTTGACCGAATCCAGGCCGGTGCGGCTTGCCAGGTTCTCGTAGGCCTGCTTGCGCTCCGGCAGGTAGGAAAGCTCGGCGTTGGTGAGGATGAACTCTTCCGCCAGCGCCACCGATTGCGCACCGATCTCGTCGGCGACCTTGCGCAGTGCCGCTTCCACCGACATGCCCGATTCGACGCAGATAAGCATCAGATCGAGCCCATCCGGCCATGCCATCTGGATCGACTGCTTGCGCTTGGTGGCGCGGTTGTTGACGTAGATGACTGGCGCGTAGAAGCCGCCGTAAGCAACGAGGACGCAGACGAACAGCCTGATGACCAATGGCTTGTCGGGCAGTCCTCCGAGCGCGAAGATGTAGATTGCGGCCAGCGCGAAACCGACGAAAGGAAGTACGAGACGGAAGAAAAGAAACCGCGTCAGCGGATTCTGTCCACGAAAGCCGGCCACCTTGAGTTTCTGCAAGGTGCCTTCATCGGCGAGCGCGCGTCTCAGATCCAGCCGGTCGACAATGTTGCGCATGCCGACCGACTGTTCCTCGCGCAAGCCCTTGCGACGGCGGTCGGCCTCGACCGCAAGCCGGGCGCGCTGTTGCGCACGCAGTTCGTCGCGTTCCAGCGCAACGGATTTCATGCGTGACTTGAGCTGGTTTCCGCCAAACGCCGGCAGCAAGGTGAAGACGGTCGCAAACACCGCTATCGCGACCAGCATCGCGATCAGGAAGCTCGGATCCGTCAGGGTCTTGATGACTTGCTCGGTCATGCCAGCATCCTAGACTTCGAAGTTCATCATCTTGCGCATCACCAGGATGCCGATCAACATCCAGACCGCAGAGCAACCAAGGATCAGGTTTCCGACGCTGGTGTTGAAGAGCGGCATCAGGTAGGCCGGGCTCGACAGGTAGACGAGAAAGGCGACGATGAAGGGCAGCGCACCGATGATCGCGGCGGACGCCTTCGCTTCCATCGACAGCGCCGCGACCTTGGCTTTCATCTTCTTGCGATCGCGAAGCACGCGCGAAAGATTGCCCAGCGCCTCGGAGAGATTGCCGCCGGCCTGCGACTGTATCTGGA
>NZ_RZRK01001246.1:0-1128 GCF_003997835.1 Mesorhizobium sp. M7A.F.Ca.CA.004.12.1.1 | reverse complement strand
ATCGATTCGGCGGCGATGATGTAGCCGGTGGTCAGCAGCGGAATGTCGTGAAGGCTGGTCAGCAACAGCGGTCCGTAGACGCCGAAGGAACAGGTCGCCACCGAAAAGGCGGCAACCATGGTCATGCCGGCGCCGACCGGCGTGCGCCATGAGAACAGCCGCGCCGGGAACAGCCGCGAACGCGGCTTCAGCGCGTCGATGGTGAAGAACAGCACCAGGCCGATGAGGCCGAAGGCCATCAGCAGCGAAGAGCGCAGCAAGGCGATGTCGACGCCGGCCGAGGCGATCAACACCACGGCGACGGCAAGGCAGCCAAGGGCCGCGAACGGGAAGGGCGGCGCCTTACCCGTGCTCGTCTTGGGTTTCGTCGCCTGCGGCGTGTCGAGCACGAGGAAGCTTGCCAGCGCCATGGCGGCGCCGCCGAGTGTGAAGATGCCGAAGGCCCAGCGCCATGACAACAGCTCGGTCATGATCGCGCCGAGCAATGGTCCGCTGAAGGCGGCGACGCCCCAGATCGCCGACATGATGCCGAAAAGCTGCGGCCAGATGGCGCGCGAGAACAGTCGTTCGACCGAGACGAAGGCCAGCGACACCAGCGCACCGCCGCCAAGTCCTTCGATCAGGCGGCCGGCGAGGAACAGTTGCATGGAAGGCGAGGTGGCGCATATCAGCGCGCCTGTTGCGTAGAGCAGCGCGGCGACCACCATGTTGGTGCGCAAGGGGACATAACTCACCAGTCGTCCGGCGGCCGCGCCGGCAACGATGGCGCCGAGTTCGTAGATCGCCAGCGACCAGCCGACGAGCTGTACGCCCGCCAGTTCGCCGACCATGGCCGGCATCACCGTTGCCACCATCGTTTCGTTGGTGGCGTGCAGCAGGATGCCGAGGCTGATGAAGCAGAAGCGCGCCAGGTCGCCGCTTGCCCACAATACGCGCCAGTCGACCCTGTTCGTGCTGATCTCGGTCATTTCCACCCCCGTCTTGCATATCTCGACGCCAGCGCAGGACGCCAGAAGCCAGTACGGGTTTCCGGCAGGACCATGCGGATCGACAGCGCTGGATCGAGGCGTTGTTGCGCTCGGGGCAGGCTTGTAAAACCTCAACCGGGGTTGAGCTCAAGCGTTTTTT
>NZ_RZRK01001245.1:0-1133 GCF_003997835.1 Mesorhizobium sp. M7A.F.Ca.CA.004.12.1.1 | reverse complement strand
CAATTGTTCCGGCGGCATGACCGTCACCAAGGTTCCCGAACGATGGGTCAGTTCCTGGGACAACAATCTGCGGCTGGCGCATCTGCTCGACGACGCCGGTATCGATTTCATGCTGCCGATCGCCCGCTGGATCGGCTATGGGGGCGAGACCAATTTCCACGGCAACGTGCTGGAGACGATCACCTGGGCCGCAGGGCTCCTAGCGCTCACCCGCAACATCACGGTTTTCGCCACCACCCACACGGCGGCCAATCACCCTGTCGTCGTCGCCAAGCAATTGGCGACGATCGACCAGATCAGCCGCGGCCGTATCGGCCTCAACATCGTCGCCGGCTGGAACAAGCCGGAATATGAAGCGCTCGGGCTGACGCTGCCCGACGATCACATCACACGCTACGGCTACGCACAGGAATGGTTCGACATCGTCAGGGCGCTGTGGGATCGCACCGAGGCGTTCGACTGGGACGGCACCTATTTCAAGCTGAAGAACGTGCTTGGCGATCCGCGGCCGTCGGCGCGCCTGCCGATCCTCAACGCCGCCGGCTCGGAAGAAGGGCGCAAATTCGCTGTCCGCAATGCGGACTTCCTGTTCACGCCGGCAATCGATCTGTCACGCTCCAGGGACGAGATCGCCGCGCTGAAGCAACAGGCGGTCGCCGCCGGCAGCACTGTCGACGTGCTGACCTTTGCCCATGTCGTCTGCCGGCCGACCGAGAAGGAAGCGAAGGATTATCTCGAGCATTTCGCCCGCGCCAATGCCGACTGGGCAGCCGTCGACAATCTGGTGAAGCTGCAATTTGCGCATGCGCAGTCGTTCCCGCATGACCTCCTGGCGCTCATCCGCGATCGGATGGCGGCGGGCCATGGCGGCTTCCCGCTCACCGGCACGGCCGAACAGGTCGCTGATGGGATCACCGCCTTGCACGAGGCCGGATTTCGCGGCTCGACGCTGTCCTTCGTCGACTATGTCGAGGAATTCCCGTATTTTCGCGACACCGTCCTGCCTATCCTCGAACAGCGGGGCATCCGTATCGCAGCGGCCGCCATGCAGTCGGCGGCCTAGGAGCAACCCCCATGACCGAACCAACGACTTCGGAGGCAAATCCTGTCGGTGTCGCGGATTTTCGGGCCGC
>NZ_RZRK01001244.1:0-1137 GCF_003997835.1 Mesorhizobium sp. M7A.F.Ca.CA.004.12.1.1 | reverse complement strand
ATCTTGAACAGTGCGGCGGCCGCCGCATTGATGGCGCCGTGCGAAAACACCATGGAATCATGGGCCGCCAGCGCCTCGAATTTGTTCGGCGCGGTGACGAAGGCGATGCCCGTAATGCTGGCGATGCGATCCGCCACCCTTTCGGCGAAGCCGACCGGCGCGTTGAGGCCGGTGCCGACGGCGGTGCCGCCCTGCGCCAGCTCCTGCAGGCCGGGCAATGTCAGCTCGATGCGCTTGATCGACGAGGCGACCTGCGCTGCATAGCCCGAAAACTCCTGGCCAAGCGTTAGCGGGGTGGCGTCCTGTGTGTGCGTGCGGCCGATCTTGATGATGTGATTGAACTCTCTGCTCTTGGCGGCGAGCGCCTTGTGCAGATGCTTCAGCGCCGGCAACAGATCGTGCACGATGCGTTCGGCGCAGGCGATGTGCATGGCCGTCGGATAGGTGTCGTTCGACGACTGGCTCATATTGACGTGATCGTTGGGATGCACCGGCTTCTTGGAACCCATGACGCCGCCCAGCATCTCGATCGCACGGTTGGAGATCACCTCATTGGCGTTCATGTTGGACTGCGTGCCCGAGCCGGTCTGCCAGACCACCAGCGGGAAATGGTCGTCGAGCTTGCCGTCGATGACCTCTTGCGCCGCCTCGACAATCGTCTTGCCGATGGAAAGATCAAGCCGCTTGAGCTCCATGTTGGCTTCGGCCGCCGCCCGCTTGACGATGCCCAGCGCGCGCACGATCGACGCCGGCTGCTTCTCCCAGCCGATCTTGAAATTGCCGAGCGAACGCTGCGCCTGCGCGCCCCAGTACCGGTCGGCGGCAACTTCGATGGGACCGAACGTGTCGGTTTCGGTTCTGGTATTTGCAGCGGTCACGGGTCTCTCCTTGTCGAAGTCGGCAACGGCGTATCGCGTTGCACAAACGGCTTCAAGCGGAGATTGCGGAGGGGATTGATGCAAATCGGTTGAAGGTGATCTCCCCCCTCGAGGGGAGATGTCGCCGAAGGCGACAGAGGGGGTCGGTTCGACCGGGCGTGACCTCTTATCGCCGCCGGAAGAGGCTGGCGCCCCACGCCTGCTGCCATCTCCCCTCAAAGGCGGGGGATTCTTGCGAAGGAGGACCCCCACCCTAGCC
>NZ_RZRK01001243.1:0-1139 GCF_003997835.1 Mesorhizobium sp. M7A.F.Ca.CA.004.12.1.1 | reverse complement strand
GACCGGCAACAATGGCGAGTTGCGTAGCGAGGTCATCGGCCAGAAGCAGCCGAGCAGCGGCGGTTTGTTCGCCGGTCTCTTCGGCGGTAGCTCTGCCTCTTCGTCGATTTCATATCTTCCCGAGACACGGGCTCTCGACCAGGCTCTCGCCAAGAGGGAAGCCAAGAAGCAGTTCAAGGTGAAGCCGGAATTCGTGCCGCAGGACGTGGAATTCAGCGGTTACGCTGCCGGCACCATCGTTATCGACACCAGCGCGCGCCGCCTCTACCTCGTCGAATCGTCCTCCACCGCGCGCCGCTACGCCATCGCGGTCGGCCGCGACGGCCTGCAGTTCAAGGGTACGGTTGCAGTCGGTGACAAGCAGGAATGGCCGCGCTGGATCCCGACGCTGGACATGCAGAAGCGCGAGCCGAAGCATTACGGCCAGTATAAGGACGGTATGCCCGGCGGTGGCCAGAATCCGCTCGGCGCGCGCGCCATCTATCTCTATGACGGCAAGAAGGACACGCATCTGCGCATCCACGGCACCATTGCGCCGCAGTCGATCGGAACCAGCGCTTCGAATGGTTGCTTCCGCATGATCAACGAGCACGTCATGGACCTTTACAGCCGCGTCAGGGTTGGCACCAAGGTCGTCATCATCTGACGTTTTCGTCATCCTGCCGAAAGGGCCGGCTCAGCCGGCCCTTTTGTTTTGCCTTGTTCACGATCCAAGCGCCTTCTTGGGAAAAAAGCTTCGCGGCGGTTTTTTCTCTGGCGGAATCAATCCGGCCGCGTTAAGCGATGACTCCCATGGCGCGATATGTATTCATCACAGGCGGCGTGGTTTCCTCACTTGGAAAAGGCATTGCCGCAGCGGCCCTTGGGGCTCTCCTGCAGGCGCGAGGCTATCGCGCACGCATCAAAAAACTCGATCCCTACCTGAATGTCGATCCAGGCACGATGTCGCCGTACCAGCATGGCGAAGTCTTCGTCACCGACGATGGTGCGGAAACCGATCTCGATCTTGGCCATTACGAGCGCTTCACAGGCCGCTCCGCCAACCAGCAGGACAACATCACCACCGGCCGCATCTACAAGAACATCATCGAGCGCGAGCGGCGCGGCGACTATCTCGGCGCAACCGTGCAGGTCATCCC
>NZ_RZRK01001242.1:0-1142 GCF_003997835.1 Mesorhizobium sp. M7A.F.Ca.CA.004.12.1.1 | reverse complement strand
CGGTCTGCCAGAAGCGGACATGATGCCGGCGGTCGGCGCTGAGGCCCTCCGGCTTTTCGAAGGCGAGATCCTGGGCGCGGCCATCGAACAGCAGCCTGCTGACCGGCGCATCGGGGTAGGGGTGGTCGAACAGCACGCTTTCACCGATCTCGATCGCGGTCTTCAGGGTCACGGCGTCGGCGGTGTCCCAGCCGGCGACGGCGAAGGCGTGCACTACTTCCTTTCGCGTACCGACAAGACCGACATTGATGGGATCGCCCGGAATGCCTTGTGGCGTGTGCGTCACCATCTCGAAGCTGTGCTTGCGAAAGCCGCGATCGTGAAACGTCCAGAATTCCGGTGCGGCGAAATAGGCGAGCGCCAGATAGGCGGCCAGCAAGGTCGCCACCCAGATTGCAACGCGTCGCCGAAAACTTCGCTGGCTCATGAACGCCGCCCGATCCGTGCGGTATCTGTTGCCTGACGGACCCTGGAAATCAATGGCCAGCAGCGCGCCGCCGGTCTATCGTGGGCATCGTTTCCTCGCGGGGGCAGCAATGGAGCGGAAGCCGGCAGGCCGCAAGCCAATGGCGTTGACCGCCGAGCTTGTCGCGCAAGTTGAGCGTGTCGAGCCTGATCCCGGGCCAGAGCCCGGAACCAGCGAGCACACCGATGTGGAGTTCGATGGCCTGGTCGAAAAGCTGCTTTTGCAGCATCGTCCCGAGACGCTTTGGGTCTTTGCCTACGGGTCGTTGATCTGGAACCCCGAATTCGCCTATGTCGAGCAGCGCCCGGCCACGGCGCCGGGATGGCACCGCTCGTTCTGCCTGAAGCTGACCCGCTGGCGCGGAACCCGCGATTTGCCGGCCCTGATGCTGGCGCTCGATCGAGGCGGCAGCTGCAGCGGCATCGTCTATCGGCTGCCCGCGGAAGATCATTTCGGGCAACTCGGCCAGTTGATGCGCCGCGAGATCGATGCCAACCCGCCAACCAACGTGCCATGCTGGATCAAGGTCAAGACCAGGGACGGGCCGCTGCGTGCCTTGGCTTTCGTCGCCGCGCCGGACGGCAGCGCCTATGCCGGCCGGTTGCCGTTGGAGCAGGTTGCCGACACGCTGGCGCGGGCTGCCGGTCATTGGGGCTCTTCGGCGCAGTATTTGTTC
>NZ_RZRK01001241.1:0-1142 GCF_003997835.1 Mesorhizobium sp. M7A.F.Ca.CA.004.12.1.1 | reverse complement strand
GCCCAGTTCAAGGGCTCCACCGATTATGCCGATCTCGCCGATTGCGACCTGATCGTAGAGGCGGTGTTCGAGGACATGGCGGTCAAGAAGGAGGTGTTCGGCAAGCTCGAAGCGGTGGCCAAACCGGGCGCGATCCTCGCCACCAACACCTCCTATCTCGACATCAACGAAATCGCCGCCTCGACCTCGCGGCCGCAGGACGTGCTCGGCCTGCATTTCTTCTCGCCGGCCAATGTCATGAAGCTCCTGGAGATCGTGCGCGCCGACAAGACCGCGCCCGATGCGCTGGCGACCGTCGTCGACCTGGCGCGGCGGATCGGCAAGGTGGCCGTTGTCGTCGGCGTCTGCCACGGCTTCGTCGGCAACCGCATGCTGGCCGCGCGCGGCTCGGAATCGGAAGCGCTTCTTCTGGAAGGCGCGACGCCCAGCCAGATCGACCAGGTCTTCACCGATTTCGGCTGGCCGATGGGGCCTTTCCAGATGGGCGATCTCGCCGGTCTCGACATTGGCTGGCGCAACCGCAAGGCGCGTGGCCTGTCGGCCGTGATCGCCGACACGCTGTGCGAACAGGGGCGTTTCGGCCAGAAGACCGGCCGGGGTTTTTACCTTTACGAGGCTGGCGCGCGTACACCAGTGCCGGATCCCGAGGTTGAAGCGCTGATCCGCGACAAGGCCGCGGAGAAGGGCATCGTGCCGCGCGCGATCAGTGCGGAGGAAATCATCGAGCGCACGCTTTACCCCCTGGTCAACGAGGGCGCCAAGATCCTTGAGGAAGGCATAGCGGCCCGTGCGTCCGACATCGATGTCGTCTGGGTCAATGGCTACGGCTTTCCCATCGGCAAGGGCGGGCCGATGTTCTGGGCTGGCCTCGAAGGCCCGGCCAGGATCATCGAGCGGCTCGAGTACTGGCATCAACGGACAGGCAAGGACGTGTTCAAGCCGGCGCCCCTGCTGAAGCGGATGGTCGAGACCGGGTCGTGGAACGGCGACGCGATAGCCTGATCAATCGTCATGGGCAATCCACCCAATTGTCGAGGTCTGCGCTGCCCCTCATCGCCCTGCCGGGCGTTCGTTGTTCGAAAAGCCAAGCAGTTGGCTTTTCGTCCGCTGCGCGGACCACGCCTCGACTCCCCGTATAGTGA
>NZ_RZRK01001240.1:0-1146 GCF_003997835.1 Mesorhizobium sp. M7A.F.Ca.CA.004.12.1.1 | reverse complement strand
AGGCTGCGCGTCGGTGTCGGCGGCTTCCGCGGCGACCGGAACGGTCGAGGCCGGCGCAGCCGAGGCTGTCGTCCCGGACATCGCCGGGTTCGCATCGGCCGATGTAATCGAGGCGACGGGCGCGGGAACCGGCTCTGCGGTCGGCGCGGCATCCATCGGCGGCTCGGCGCCTGGCGGCGTGGCAATCATGCTTTGCGCGGCCATGTCGTCCTTGGTTGCCGGTGCGGACGGCTCGGCCTGCCTGACGGTGTGGTCAGGCGCACTTTCCACTGCCGCGGGCTGCGCGTCCATCTTAGGTTGGCCGGCGGCATCGAGCGAGGCGGTCTGCACCGGCTGCGAGGCGACGATCGGCGCAACATCGTTGCTCGCCACCTGGGCCGGATCGGCGAAGAAGGCCTTGCCCAGTTGCAGGGCGCCCAGTGCCAGCAGGATCGCGGTTGTCCCCATCAGGATCGGTTTGCGCCGTGCCTTGAGCAGGTCGCCGATCCGCAGTGCCTTCACCGGTCCGGTCACCGTCGACTGGCGCTTCAGCGCATCGGCCTCGGCGGCCGCGGCCTGGGCCGCGCGCCGGGCAGCGGCGATGAAATCCGACTTCGCGGCGTCGGTGTCGCTGGGCTTGGCAGGCTGGCCGCGCTCGTCGCGCACGCGCTTCATGATGGCGTTGAGGTCAGGTGCGCCGGAACCGGGCTCCAGCGGCCGGTTGGCCATTTTCGGATCGAGCGGTTCGTCGAGATCGACGCTCGGGATCGGGGCAGTCGGCGCAGAGCCGGCCAGTGGCGGGATGTCCGCCTCCTTCTTGCCCTTAAAGGCGCGGGCCAGTCCGCCGAACATCGACCTACGGCCGCCCGCCTGTTCGTTCTTCTCGACAATTGTGTCGGAGCCGAGAGCAGCCATGGCCGCAGCCGCTGCGGCTTCGGCCGGCGTGCGCGTTCCCATACCCAGGCCGCCCAGATCGCTACGAGCACCCGGCTCGTTGCGCAGGATGGCGGCGGCACGGCCATCGAGATCGGCCAAGTCCCCAGTCAATGGCAGGGGCTGATCGATATCCATCGATGGCGCGTCCACGGCCATCTTGGGTCGCCGCACGCCGCGCCAGTTGCTCGGCTCGACCGGTGCCGCATCCAGCAATTCGCTCATCGCCTCGAC
>NZ_RZRK01000123.1:0-10570 GCF_003997835.1 Mesorhizobium sp. M7A.F.Ca.CA.004.12.1.1 | reverse complement strand
CAATATGGGCTATTCGCAACTGCTGCGCGGCAATCGCAAGAAGGCCAAGGCGTTGCTGCTCGAAGCGAAGGCCGGCATGGCCGATCCAACAGTCGTCAACGCCAACCTCGCTCTCTTGAACAAGGGTTGATCTCGCATCCATGGGTCCGGTTTCGGGACACGTGCCATCGACGCTTTGTAAACCCTATCCGCAGGTTGCATCGAAGGATTGCCTGAAAACCCGTATCTGAGGGCTGCCGCTGACCTAGAATGCAGCGCAACCGCCGACGCTCAAGAGGCCCTTGCCCGATATGCTGGACTTCAGTTCGCTTCTGCTCGCAGCCGCGCTGTCGGGCATATGCCTCAGCGTCACCATGTTTGCCATTTGGTTCACCGCGCCCAAGGCAGGTTTCGTGCTGACGGTTGCGTGCGGAATTCTGGTGCTCGTTGCGCATGTGATCCTGTTCTGGCGGTACACCAAGGATCCCGATCCGCTGCTTTGCCAGATCGTGCTTGCACTGCTCAGCCTGGGGTTCCTGATCATCTGCTTGTCGGCCATGCAATTTCTGGGGGTGCCCGGCTACGGACGTGCCGTTGCACCTGCGCTTGCCGCCATGGCCATTTGTGCCGTCGTGACCTTTATGGGCTTTGACGGCATTGGCTTCATAGTCACCTACACCACGGTGACGGCGCTGCTGTCGGCGATCGGCGCCATGTTCTGGATCAACGGCAGTCACGATCGCCGCATCCTTCTGGTGGTTTCGTTTCTGAGCGGCACCTGCGCGATGTCGTTTGCGCTTTGCGGCGTGGTTCTGCTGACCAAGGGGCAATGGACGCTCGGGGTTGCGCCCGACAACTGGGCCGAACGATTGAATTCCGTGGTGGCGGTCGCCTGCATGACCGGGCTCGGAGCATTGACGCTCTCCCTCCATCATCTGCAGGCGCAAATTGAACTCAAGGCCGAGACCATGACCGACCCGCTGACTGGGTTGCTGAACCGCCGGGCATTGACGTCGCTCTACGGCGAACGGAGTTTCGGTCCGTTCATGTCCATCGTCATGTTCGACCTCGACCATTTCAAGCGGACGAACGATGTCTACGGTCACCCGGTAGGGGATCAGGTCTTGTGCCGTTTTGCCGCCGTCATCAAGAAATATGCCCGGCCCGGCGTCGACGCTTTTCGCCTTGGCGGCGAGGAGTTCGCAATCGTCATGTCGCGGATGACGGATGAAAAGGCTTACGATCTCGCCAGCAAGATAGGCGTGGCGTTCGGCACCGAAATCGTCCCCACCCAGCTCGGCAAGTTGCGCAGCACGGTCAGCGGCGGCATCGGCTTTGGCGAGGCAAGCGGCAGCAGGCTGGACAACGTGCTCGCCGAGGCGGACGCGGCGCTCTATGCCGCCAAACGCGCCGGACGAAATTGCGTCATCAGCCGCAAGAGGATGGGCAAGGCCGAGCCGATCAAGCCGGCCTTGCGCTCAGCGTAATTACTCCGCGGCACCCAGATAATCCGACAGCGGCGGGCACGAGCAGACCAGGTTGCGGTCGCCGGCGACATTGTCGATGCGTGACACCGGGGGCCAGTACTTGGCTGCCGTGTCGGCGTCGCCGGCCGGATAGGCCGCTTCCAGGCGCGAGTAGGGATGGGTCCACTGGCCGGCCAGCGCCTCGGAGGCGGTGTGCGGCGCGTTGACCAGCGGATTGTCGGCCAAAGGCCATTCGCCCCTGGCGACTTTTGCTGCCTCTGCCGATATGGCGATCATCGCCTCGCAGAAGCGGTCGAGTTCCCGCTTGGGCTCGGACTCGGTCGGCTCCACCATCAGCGTGCCGGCAACCGGGAACGACATGGTCGGCGCGTGGAAACCATAATCGATCAGGCGCTTGGCGATATCGTCGACACTGATGCCTGCACTCTCCTTGAGCACACGGGTGTCGAGGATGCATTCATGCGCGACGCGTCCCTGCCTGCCCTTGTAGAGCACCGGGAAATGCGCACCGAGCCGCGTCGCGATGTAGTTGGCGGACAGGATCGCCGTCTCGGTCGCCTGCTTGAGGCCCGAGGCGCCCATCATGCGGATATACATCCAGGTGATCGGCAGGATCGAGGCGCTGCCGAAGGGGGCGGCGGAGACGGCGTGCGCCGAGCCTTCGGTGACATGGCCGGGCAAATACGGCTTCAAATGCGCCTTGACGCCGATCGGCCCGATGCCGGGTCCGCCGCCGCCATGCGGTATGCAGAAGGTCTTGTGCAGGTTCATGTGGCAGACATCGGCGCCAATGTCGCCGGGACGGGCAAGCCCGACCAGCGCGTTGAGGTTGGCACCGTCGAAATAGACCTGGCCGCCATGCTCATGGATCAGTGCGCAGAGATCGCGTGCGCCTTCCTCGAACACGCCATGCGTCGAGGGATAGGTGAACATCAGCGCCGCGAGATTTTGCGCATGCTCAGTCGCCTTGGCCTTCATGTCGTCCATGTCGATGTTGCCGTCTTCGGTGCAGCGCACGACGACGACGTTCATGCCGGCCATCGCCGCGCTCGCGGGATTGGTACCATGCGCCGAGGAGGGGATCAGGCAGACGGTGCGGTGGTTGTCGCCGCGTGAGCGGTGATAGCCGCGGATGGCGAGCAGGCCGGCATATTCGCCCTGGCTCCCGGCATTGGGCTGCAAGGTGACGGCGTCGAATCCGGTGATCTCCGACAGCCAGCCCTCCAACTCACCGATCATGGCACGGTAGCCTGTCGAGTGCGCGGCCGGGGCGAAAGGGTGCAGATCGGCAATGCTCGGCCAACTCACCGGCATCATCTCGGCGGCGGCGTTGAGCTTCATGGTGCAGGACCCCAGCGGGATCATGGCGCGGTCGAGCGCCAGGTCCTTGTCGGCCAGCCGGCGCTGGAAGCGCATCATCTCGGTTTCCGACTTGTTTTCGTGGAAAACAGGCTGGGTCAGGAACTCCTTGCCGCGCGGCTTGCCGGGCACCGTGCTGTCGGCGGAGACACCAGCCTTGGCGCCGAACAGGGCCGCGATTGCGTCGAGATCGGCCTCGGTCGAGGTTTCGTCGAAGGCAATGCCGATATGATCGGCATCGACGGCACGCAGCAACCTGCCACCCTTTTCAGCCGCAGTGGCGATCGAAGCTGCCTTACCCTTCACCTCGGCCGTCACCGTGTCGAAGCGGCTTGAACCGAGCACGGAGATACCTGCTGCTTTGAGCCCGGAGGCAAGACGATTGGCCAGCGTGTGGATGCGCCCGGCAATCGCCTGCAGCCCGGCGGGACCGTGCCAGATGGCATAGGCAGTCGCCATGTTGGCGAGCAACGCCTGCGCGGTGCAGATGTTGGAGGTCGCCTTGTCGCGGCGGATATGCTGTTCGCGCGTCTGCAAGGCAAGCCGGTACCCAGGCCGGCCCTTGCTGTCGGTGGACTGGCCAACCAGGCGGCCGGGCATCAACCGCGTGAGCCTGTCGGAGACGGCGCAATAGGCCGCGTGCGGGCCGCCAAAGCCCATCGGCACGCCAAAACGCTGCATCGGGCCGACGGCGATGTCGGCGCCGAGCTTGGCCGGCGCGTCGGTCAGCGTCAGGCCGAGCGGGTCGGCGATGAAGACGACGATAGCCCCGGTCGCGCGCGCCTTGTCGATCGCTGCCTTGTGGTCGCCATAGACGCCAAACGTATCCGGCCAGGAGACGAGCAGGGCGGCGGTGTTGTCGTCGATCGTCTCGCCATCGATCTCGATGCCGAGCGGCTCGGCGCGGGTGCGCACCACGTCCAGCGTCTGCGGATGCGGCGTGCCGGCAAGTGCGACCTTGGTTCGCTTGTCACGGTGGTGGCGTAAGGCGATGCCGACGGCTTCGGCCACGGCGGTTGCTTCATCGAGCAGCGAGGCCGAGGCCACCGGCAGGCCGGTCAATTCGGTGACCAGCGTCTGGAAGTTGAACAGCATTTCGAGCCGGCCTTGGCTGATCTCTGCCTGATAGGGCGTGTAGGCCGTGTACCAGGCAGGATTCTCGAACAGATTGCGCTGGATAACCGGCGGGACATGGACGCCGTGATAACCGGCGCCGATGAAGCTCTTCAGCACTGTATTCCCGGACATGACAGCCGAGAGTTCGGCCAGCGCTTCCGCCTCGCTCGCCGGTGCTGGCAGGGCAAGCGGCCGATCGAGCCGGATCGACTTCGGTACGGACTGGCTGATCAGCGTCTCGATCGAGGGCACGCCGATGGCGGCCAGCATCGCTCTGGTGTCGTTGAGGCCGGGACCGATATGGCGGGCCGAGAAGGGGTAGGGTGCTGCGGTCATGTCAATAAGTCCTGGTATCAACCGATATGGGCTTTGTAGGCGGCCTCATCCATGAGACCGGCGAGCTGGCTTTCGTCGGCAAGCTTCATCTTCCACAGCCAGCCGGCTCCGGTTGCTGCCGAGTTGACCAGCGACGGGTCCGACGACAGCGTGCCGTTCGCTTCAGTGATCTCGCCATCGACCGGTGCATAGACATCGGATGCCGCCTTGACGGATTCGACCACGACGGCGGTGTCGCCCTTGGTCAATTTCTTTCCGGTCTCCGGTAGTTCGACGAAGACGAGGTCGCCGAGCTGCTCCTGCGCGTAATCAGTGATGCCGACCGTGGCGATGCCGCCCTCGACGCGGAGCCACTCGTGATCTGATGTGAAATAGGTCGTTGCCATTGAGATCATCCTTTGCGGTAGCGATGCGGTGTGAAGGGCAGGGAACTGATATCGACTGGGATTTTTGTGCCGCGCACGTCGGCGAACACCCGCGTTCCGGGCTTTGCCAGAGGTGTCGAGACATAGCCCATGGCGACCGGATGGCCGGCCGAGGGGCCGAAACCGCCCGATGTGACCTGGCCGGCCGGATTGCCGTCGGCGTCGAAGAGCGCGGCACCGCCACGCACCGGCTGGCGACCTTCCGGCTTAAGCCCGACCCGCTTTTGCGCGGGTCCTTGTTCCACGGCGGCGCGGAGCGCATCGGCGCCGATGAAAGCGCCGGAAGCGCGGATGTCCTTTGGAATTGCCCACATCAAGGCGGCGCTGGCCGGATTGGTCTCCGGCGTGATGTCCTGGCCATGCAGGCACAGCCCTGCCTCCAGCCGCAGACTGTCGCGGGCGGCCAGGCCGATCCACAGCACGCGTTCATCGCCGAGCAGCTTCGCGACGAGATCGCGTGCATCGGCTTCCGGCAGGCCGATCTCGAAACCGTCCTCGCCGGTATAGCCCGACCGGCTCATGAACCAGTTCTTGCGCGGTTCGACACCATGCATGAAAAGCAGCGAGCCGGTCTCGATGCCGGCGCGGGAAAGGGCGGCCCAGGCTTCAGGACCCTGGATGGCCAGGAAGACGCGGTCGAGCGGCTCGACCCTGGCGTCGAAATCCGCGGCAAGTGCACGCAAATGCTTTTCGTCGGCGACGGCGTTGCCTGCGTTGGCGACTATCATGAACCTGCTATCGCCAAGTCTGGTGACGATGAGGTCGTCCAGGATGCCGCCTGCCTCGTTGAGGAAAAAGGACAGTTTGGACTGTGAGATTTGGAGTGCGCCTGCATCCAAGGGGCAAGCGCGGTTGAGCAGCGCAACCGCCTCCGGCCCGCTGACTTCGAACAGCTTCATATGCGAGATGTCGAACAGGCCGGCCTGTTCGCGGGTGTGAAGATGTTCCTTCATGACGCCCGCCGGATAGGTCAGCGGCATCGACCAGCCGGCAAAAGCACCGAAGCGCGCACCGGCGGTTACATGGATGTCTTCGAGGGGGAGGTGTCTTGTATCGTCGCCCGTCATGTCGTCTCCAGAGTCGCACGCAATCGGTCGCGAATGGCGACCAGTCCGTGCCCCTCTGTCTGAAGCCTGAGAGACTCGCGCAGCCGGAGCTCTGTCAGCGGCGCTTACACCTTCGGCGCGGGGGCAAGCCCCGACTTTCCAGAGTGTCTTTCCCGTCTACGGTTCTTTTGCCTGAGAGATTTCGGGCGATTTCCCCTTCGGCGACAGCTCTCGCTGTTCTCTCCCGCAAACAGGTAGGACTCAGACCCTGAGTCCTCGACGCGCCATCCATAGCTCGCGCGCGGCGGCTTGTCACCTGTCAGCGACATCTAAAGCGCGTGCGTACCATTCTTCAAAACCGCGGCACGTTTTTGGGCGACATGCGTTGGCCGACAAGTCTTCGCTAACCACGCCGTTTGCCGGTTTTTCAAGACACTGCTGATATGTTGGCGTGTATGACGCTTGGGGCCGGCGCTTGGCGACGGCGGACGGGGACGACAAATGGGCGAATTGATCATGAGCGCGCCGGTGGCCGGGCTGACCTCGAAAAGCCGCATCGCCGCGGAGGACGTAGCGATGTTGCGCCATGAAGTGTTCGGCGACGGCGTCGTGACGCGCGGCGAGGCCGAGGCGCTGTTTGCGCTCGATGCAACGGCGAAGGACAAATGCCAGGAATGGCCGCCCTTCTTCGTCGAGGCGGTCACCGACTATATCGTCCACCAGGAAAAGCCGTCGGGCTATATCTCGCAAGACAATGCCGACTGGCTGATCCGCACGATCTCGCGCGATGGCATGGTCGACAGCCGGACCGAGCTCGAATTGCTGGTGCATGTGCTGGAACAGGCGAAATCGTCGCCGAGCCAACTTTGTGTGTATGCGCTGGAGCAGGTGGCGCATGCCGTCATTGACGGCAAGGGGCCGCTGATGCTCGGCGGCACGCTGGCTCCCGGCCTCATCGCACAGGCGGAGGTCGAGTTGCTGCGCCGGATCCTCCACGCCCATGGCGGCGACGGCAACATCGCCATCACGCGCGCCGAGGCCGAGGTGCTGTTCAAGATCAACGAGTGCACTGCCCAAGGGCACAATGATCCGTCCTGGAACGAGCTGTTCGTCAAGGCGATCGCCAATTTCATCATGTGCTCGGCCGGCTACGAAGCACCGACGCGCGATGTGGCGCTGCGCCGTGATGCCTTCCTCGAACATGCCGATCCGGAAATCGGCGGCTTCTTCAGCCGCATGATCTCCGGCGGCCTTGCCGGCATCATGGAAGCCTATCGGTCGCCAGGCGACATCGAGGCCGAGTGGGAAGCCAAGAACAGGGCGGCCGAGGCTCTGGCCCGCCGCGCCGAGACGGTCGATGCCGGCGAAGCCGGCTGGCTGATCGAACATATCGGCGTCGACAGGCCTCTTTATGAGAACGAACGCGCGCTGTTGACCCTGATCAAGCACGCCTCACCGGAAATCCATCCGGCGCTGAGGCCGCTGCTCGACAAGGTCGCCTGAGCGGTAGGGGTTGCCTGAGCGGTAGGGGGTTGCCTCGGTCAAAGCTGGGGTTGCCCGATTAGATCTGGTCGACGTCGATGTATATCCTTGCCAAGCCTTCCCTGACGGTCGACATGGCATCGGCGACACTGATGGCGATGTGGTCGTGCATGAGCCTTGCGGCGCTGTTGGCATCGCGGGCTACCATGGCCCGGGCGATTTCGCTATGTTCGGTGTAGGTTGTCGACAATCGCCGGTGCTTCTCCACTTCGATCTTGCGAACGAAATGGATGCGCGTGTTGATGCCTTCGAGCATGCGCGCCAGTTCGGGATTGCCTGACAGCCTGGCGATGCGGATGTGAAATTCCTCGTCCCTGGCGGTCAGTTCGGCGCTGGAAAACGAGTCGGCGCGCGCCATGGTGAGCGCCCACCAGTCGACGAGCGTGGCAAGCTCCTCATCTGTCGCGCGCTGGACCGCCAGCCTGACGGAGCGCTCCTCGAGCACCGCTCGCACGTCGGAAAGATTGACGATCTCGTCGACATCGAAGCCCCGGCAAAAGAAGCCGCGATTGGTCTGGAAGGTGATGAGTTCCTCCGTGACCAGCCGCTGGAGAGCTTCCCGGATCGGGCTGCGGCTGACATTCAGCCTCGCGGCAAGCGCCACTTCGTTGATGCGTTCGTTCGGCTTGAAGCGATAGTCCATCGCCATGCGACGGATCTCTTCATAGACACGCGGGCCGGTCTTGATCGGCTTGGATGCCAACGCCGCATTGTTGTCCTGGTTGGTTTGTCTGGTGGGTCGAAGCATGGCGTCGTCAAGCCTTTGCGGCGCTTGGTTCGGCGAACCGCGCCTGTGTGGGAAGGATGCCGTCGAGGGCGATCGGCGCTGCCCGGCCGGCGATCAGATCGGCGACGATACGGGCCGATCCATGCGCCATGGTCCAGCCGATATGGCCGTGCCCGGTGTTCAGCCACAGGTTTCGGATGTCGCGCAGGCCGAGGATCGGCAGGTTGTCGGGCGTCATGGGCCTCAGGCAGGCCCGCATCTCGGCGCGATCATAGGCGATGCCGCGCGGGAACAGGTCCTGCGTGACGCGCTTCATGAAGGCGAAATCCGAAGGCTTGTGGCTGCGATCATAGCCCGCGAATTCCGCGGTGGCGGTCACGCGGATGCGATCGCCCATCGGCGTGATGGCGACGAGATTGTGCTCATCGATGACAGGGAGTTTTGGAGCCAGCGCCTGATCGACGATGGGAATGGTCATGGAATATCCCTTGACCGGATAGATCGGCAGACCAAGGCCGATCTTGCGGGCGAGGACGGGGCTCTCGGCGCCGAGACACAGAACGTAGGTGTCGGCCAGAAACTCTCCCTTGTCGGTGACGATCTTGGTGATCGTTTCCTTTCTGCGTTCGATCCCCACGATCCTGGTCCCTGTCAGGATCTTGCCGCCCCTATTTTCGACGATGGCCGCCAGCGCGCGCGTGAACTTGGCGGCGTCGCCGGTTTCGTCGGTCGGACACAATACGCCGCCGGCAATGTTGTCGCGCGACAAAGCCAGCGCCGGCTCGCGGTCAACGATTTCCTGCGCGTCGACGATACGGATCTCCTGGCCGTCGGCCTCCAGCAGGCGCATGTTGGCGATGCCCTTGTCGAGCGCCTGGCGGTTGCGGTGGAAGTAAAGAATGCCGGCCGATGTCCTGTCGTACTGGATCGCTTCCTCCCTGACGACCGCCTGCAGGACCGATTGGGAATGGACCGCAAGCCGATGTTTGAGAAGGGTGTTGCGACGCGCTTTGGCGGCCGTGCATTGCATGAGGAAGCGCAGCGACCAGCTGTAGAGATGCGGGTCGGCGGAGAGCTTGAAACGAAGCGCCTGGTCTTTCTGGAACAGCGACTTCAGCAGGATTTTTGGCGCGGCCGGCGATGACCAGACGAAGGAATGGCCGGGCGCGATCATGCCGGCATTTGCCCAGCTTGCCCCTTCGGCCACCTGTGATGCCTGCTCGAGAACGGTGACCGTGTGGCCGTCCTTCTGCAACTGATAGGCAGTGGTGATCCCGACAACGCCACCGCCCAAGATCAATATGCGCATCGCTGACCCGAATGGTTGTCGTTTCTATTGTCGACAATTCAACAGGAAGACGCTGGCCATTGTCAACGGCGCGTGGGTCGACGATCGATTCACCGTTCAGACAGGGCGAAATCCGGCATTTCCCGGTTCCCAAAATTGGAACGGAGCTCTTGACACGTTTGGCAAAGTTGTCGCTTCTATTGTCGACAATTCTGATTGGCATCAGGAAGGGGACTGCGCCATGGACGCCCCGCTTAGCCGCGCCGACGATGCGCTTGTCGTCGACAAGGAACACATTCCCTTCAAGACCGACGACGGCATCGGCACCCGCGCCAATCTCGGCCTGCTCGTCCTTCGAACCGACCAGACCATCGAGGATGAATTCCGCTATGCGCTGCCCGCGCGCGACATCGCGCTGTACGAGGCGCGGCTCTACAGCGATGTCGAGATCACGCCGGAAAACCTGATGAAGATGTCGGCCGTCATCCCGGAAACTGTCGGGCTCTTGCCGGACGTCAAGTTCGATGTGATCGGTTTTGCCTGCACCTCGGGAGCGCTGGTTATCGGCGAGGACAAGGTCGCCGAACGCGTTCATGAGGTGCTGCCGGGCGTGCAAGTGACCAACCCGGTGACGGCGGCAAGGGCGGCGCTGAAGGCCCTGGGCGTCTCGCGGATCGCGCTGCTCACCCCTTATCTGGCGAAAATCAATCATTCGCTACGTGCATCGCTGATGGCGCGGGGGATGGACATTCCGGTCATGGGCTCCTTCAACGAGGCGGATGACAATGTCGTTGCGCGCATCACGCCGGCATCGGTCAAGCAGGCCATCTTGGAAATCGGTGCGTCGAGCGACTGTGAGGCGGTGTTCGTTTCCTGCACCAGCATGCGCGTTGCCCGCATCATCGAGGAGGTCGAGAAGGAACTGGGGAAACCGGTAACCTCGAGCAATCACGCCCTTGCCTGGCACATGCTGCGGCTCGGCGGCATTGGCGAGCAGATCGCCGGAAAGGGCGAACTGTTTCGCCGCTCGCTATAGGTTGGCCATCTTTGGGGCCGCAGCGTTTGCGGTGTGCGATTCAGATTCCGCCGTACCAGTCATAACCATTGTCTTCCCAATAGCCGCCGCGACCGCCGCCGACAGTGGCGAAGCCGTCGACCAGCTCGATCTTGTAGAGATATTTCGGCATCTTGTAGCCGAGTTGGCGCTCGACGCGAACCCGCAGCGGAGCGCCGTTCTCGACCGGCAGCGGCTTGCCGTTCAGGCC
>NZ_RZRK01001239.1:0-1149 GCF_003997835.1 Mesorhizobium sp. M7A.F.Ca.CA.004.12.1.1 | reverse complement strand
CTCCCCCCTGGAGGGGGAGATGTCCGGCAGGACAGAGGGGGGCGAACCGCGATGACGCACAATCTGGTATCCGCCAACAGCCGCCGCAATGCGCGCACGATGCGCAAGGTGATGACCGATGCCGAACTCAAGCTTTGGAATGAGATCAGGGCACACAGGCTGATGGGACTGGGGTTTCGGCGCCAGATGCCTATCGCCGGCCATATCGTCGATTTTGCATGCCCGGACAAAAAGCTGATCGTCGAGCTTGATGGTTCCCAGCATGGCCGGGCCGAAACGTCGGAATCGGACGCTGCAAGAACCGCCAAATTCGAAGCGCTGGGCTGGACGGTCCTGCGCTTCTGGAACGACGATGTCATTCGCGATATCGACAATGTCTGCCAGCATGTCATGATTGTGGCTGGGCTGGGCGACGCGTCGTAAGCGCGGAGGTGGAGATTGGGCAAGGCAGGCGCTCCACGGCGCCCCCCTCTGCCCTGCCGGGCATCTCCCCCTCTTGGGGGGAGATTGGCTGCTTTGGGGGCAGCGCCAACATCAGCTATTCAATCCGGCCCAAACCCTGGGCTCGTCGCGCTCCCATCGTCCAGCTTCGACAGCCACTCGACCAACGCCGGGCGATAGCGTGTCAGGCCCTTGTAGTTGGCGAGTTCGTCAGGCAGGTCGCGGATGACGCGGTGCAGGCGCCGGGCCCATTTTGGCTGCGTCACCAGTTCATCCATTTTGATCAGATAGCAGCGGATCGGGAAGACGATGCCGTTGGAGCGCGGCAGCCGCCAGAAGCTCTGCAGTTCGACCCGCAGATGCACCTTGTCGCCGACATTCTCCGGCGTCACCGTCGCCCGGTCCGGCCCCCATTTGTGGTAGTTCTCGGGGCTGGTGTCGAGGCGCGGATTGATGGTCATCGTCCAGTTCAGGCGTCGAGCCGGCTTGCCTTGCTGGATGTTGGTGAGGAATTTCAGCGCCCTGACGAAAATCCCCTTCTCATGCGCCAGCGGCACCGGCGCATGCCATTCGAAGAAGTTCATGCCGATGTCGAAATCGAGCGACCAGTCGGCCTGGGTGGTGACCATGCCGGCATCCATCCACAGATTGCCGTCGCGCTGGTCGAGGATGCAGAAATCGCCCTGGCTCTGCCGGGTGATGTATTCC
>NZ_RZRK01001238.1:0-1151 GCF_003997835.1 Mesorhizobium sp. M7A.F.Ca.CA.004.12.1.1 | reverse complement strand
GTGATCGAGTCGCCCGTGTGCACGCCCATCGGGTCGATGTTCTCGATCGAGCAGACGATGATGCAATTGTCCGCCCTGTCGCGGACGACCTCCATCTCATACTCCTTCCAGCCGAGCACGCTTTCCTCGATCAGCACTTCGGTGGTCGGCGAGGCATCGAGGCCGGACTGGACGATCTCGTAGAATTCGGCCCTGTTATAGGCGATGCCGCCGCCGGTGCCGCCCATGGTGAAGGACGGGCGGATGATGGCCGGCAGGCCGACATGGTCGAGCGCCTGTGCGGCGATCGCCATGCCATGGCTGATGTAGCGCTGCTTGCGGTCGCCTTCGCCGAGGTTCCAGCGGGTCTCCAGCGCGTCGAGCGCGGCATCGAGATCGGCAGGCGCCTCGGCCTTGACGGCGGCGCGCTCGGCCTCATGCGTCTTGCGGTCGGTGTTCTTGACGTCGGTGGCGTTGGCCAGCATCGACTTCGGCGTTTCCAAGCCGATCTTCTTCATCGCCTCGCGAAACAGCGCGCGGTCCTCGGCCTTGTCGATGGCCGTGGCGTCGGCGCCGATCATCTCGACATTGTAGCGCTCGAGCACACCCATGCGGCGCAGCGACAGAGCGGTGTTGAGCGCGGTCTGGCCGCCCATGGTCGGCAGCAGCGCGTCGGGCCGCTCCTTGGCGATGATCTTGGCGACCACTTCGGGCGTGATCGGCTCGATATAGGTGGCGTCGGCCAGTTCCGGGTCGGTCATGATGGTGGCTGGGTTGGAATTGACCAGGATGACGCGGAAGCCTTCCTCCTTCAGCGCCTTGCAGGCCTGGGTTCCGGAATAGTCGAACTCGCAGGCCTGGCCGATGACGATGGGGCCGGCCCCGATGATCAGGATCGACTTGATGTCAGTGCGTCTTGGCATGTCAAAGGTCCGTTCGGCGGGCGGCTTGCACAAAAAACCGGGACGGGAAGACCCGGCCGGTTGTGCTCGCGATTCTGGTATCAGGCTAGGAGGGCCTTATAGGGAAGAGTTTTAACTGATGTAACCCCGAAAATGAGGGTTGTTGTGGGCGGCGCCAGCCGAGAAGCGCCTTGTTCCGGCGCGCCCCCCTTTACCCTGCCAGGCATCTCCCCCTCAAGGGGCAGGGCTATCGCATATGGACTCCTGAGA
>NZ_RZRK01001237.1:0-1152 GCF_003997835.1 Mesorhizobium sp. M7A.F.Ca.CA.004.12.1.1 | reverse complement strand
ACGCGGTGCTCGCCGGCCTCGGCCTTGCCTATCTGCCGGAGGAACAGGTAACGGCCCATCTGGCCGACGGCCGGCTGGTGCGGGTGCTCGCCGACTGGTGCGCGCCTTTCCCCGGCTACCATCTCTATTACCCCAGCCGCCGGCAAGCGACGCCGGCCTTCTCGCTGCTGGTCGACGCGCTGCGCTACCGAGGCTAGAACAGGAAACCGGGTTTCCGAAAAAGATCATGCTCAAAACGAGCAGATAGAGCCCCATCCCGATTCGGGAACAGGCTCTCCATCTGGACTGTGCCCGCCGTCGTTCTATCTTCCGGATCGAGCAGATCTGACGAAATCCGGAGCTATCGCCGTGACCGTGACCGACCTTTATCGAGGCTACATCGCCTGCCTCAACAATCAGGACTGGCAGAAGCTGAATCGCTTCGTTCATGACGAGGTGCATTACAATGGCGACCGCGTCGGGCTGTCGGGTTACCAAGAAATGCTGGAGCGCGATTTTCGGGAAATCCCGGACCTCTATTTCGACATCCAGCTGCTGATCGCCGAACCGCCGTTCATAGCCAGCCGGCTCCAGTTCAACTGCACGCCGAAGGGAACCTTCTTCGGCCTGCCCATCAACGGCAGGAAGGTGTCCTTCAGCGAGAACGTCTTCTATGAATTCCTCGACGACAGGATCAGGAACGTCTGGTCGGTGATCGACAAGGCGGCCATCGAAGCGCAGCTTTAATTCAGGCCGGCCAGAAGATGACGCCGATCGTTCGTAAAAATCGATCATTATGACGAAAATAATTCGTTGGAAAGATTATTTGAGGAATGGCATTCCTCCGGCACACCCGTCTGGAGCATTGCTTTGTCTTCCGTTTCCCACTTCGCGAACGATATTCCGAAAAGCGCTTTTCCTGCCGATCTGACACGAGGGCGGAAATCCCTCAACTGGAATGGCATCGTCCCCGGCATCGTCCTTGTCACGATGATTACTGCCGTCGCCTTCTCGGCCCGCAATGTTTCGGGCTTCGCGCTGTTCAGCCCGATGATCCTCGCCGTCGTCGCCGGCATGATCTACTCCAACGTGCTGGGCACACCGGTGCACGCCAAGGCCGGCATCGCATTCTCGCAAAAGCGCCTGCTGCGCTTCGCCATTGTTCTGCTCGGC
>NZ_RZRK01001236.1:0-1153 GCF_003997835.1 Mesorhizobium sp. M7A.F.Ca.CA.004.12.1.1 | reverse complement strand
CCTTGACGGTGTCGAGCGTGGCCGCCGACGCGGCGGACGCCATCAATCCAAGCGTGGCGGCGCCTAGAATGCCGATAGCAATGTGTTTCATGACCCACAGACCCTTTTCTCTGTTTTCAGGAGTAAATCCTGATTTTTTTCTCCCGTGTGAACGCGGCTTCATCCCGGCCCATTCCCGAAACCCCGCATCGTAACCGACGCGCCGCCTCCCATTCACAAATGTCATCGAAGGCGATAATTCCTGTGAGGTCAAGGGAAATGACCGAAACCCAAAGAGTTTGAAAACCGATTGCCGCAAATGCCCGATTTACAGACAAACACGCCCGCGATTTAGCCAGCAGGGCTAATAAAGGCGGCAAATCTCATGCAACGCCAACGCGGGGCCAATACGGGCCGCGGCAGCGAAATCCATCCCGGGCAATAGCTCGTCGTTGTTGACCTCCCCGTGCGACGAACTACCAGGTCCCAAGATTGTCATCTGACAATTTACTGACGGCTGCATACCAATACAGACCGCCGACGAAGACTGTTCTCAAAGGGCTTGAAAGACGATCCAGATCCCGATGGCGGCCATCAACGCGCCTGAAACGCGCGGAATCAGCTGCCCGGTCGGCACCGTCTTCTCCAGCAGAACAAGGATGGCGATGCCGGCGATCCACAGCACGTTCATGACGCCACCGACGAACAACAGAGCCATCAGCGCCCAGCAGCACCCCAGGCAATAGGCGCCGTGATCGATGCCCAGCCGAAGCGCGCCGAGCGGAGCGGAACGGAATCCGCCACGGCTGGCCAGGAACGCGATCGGCGCCTGACATTGGCGCAGGCAGATGCCCTTCATCGGCGTCCATTGATAGAGACCGGCGGCGATCAGAACGAGGCCGCCGAGGATCGCGCTGCCGGTCGCCATCGAGGGATCGAGCAAGGCTAGACGGGCGAGAAGCCATTGCGCACCGGTCGCCAGGAGGCTGAAGACGACCCAGACGGCGAGGTAGCCGGCAAAAAACCATCCCGTCGAAGCGATGGGCCGGCCATCCGCCCGCGCCTTGCGGCCGACACCGGCATAGAGCAGCAACATCGGCGCGACCGACGGCGTCATCATGCCGACCATCATCACCGCCCACATCGTGAAGGTGAAGGCGAAATCGCCCAATGC
>NZ_RZRK01001235.1:0-1157 GCF_003997835.1 Mesorhizobium sp. M7A.F.Ca.CA.004.12.1.1 | reverse complement strand
GGGTAAAGGCATGCAACACGTCTTCCTTCGCGTGGCGGCACTGGCCTGGGCAGGGCTCAGTTTGCTGCTCGCTTTGCACTGGTTCGTCGAACTCGGCATGGTGGGCTTCCCGGACGGCTATGTGACGCCCTTCGCCAGAGCGACCGGTCCGCTGCTGCACATCCTCGCCACAGCCTGCCTCGGACAAGGTCTGTATTTTCTGTTCAGAGGTCTTTTCGGCAAGGGATTTGCAGTGCGAGGCCTCGGCCTGCGGGTTTTGATCGCCGCGGTCCTGACAGTGGCGCCTGTGCTGATCGTCAGGAATTGCCCGCATTCCCGGACATGCAGCAGCGCGTATGAAGCGCTGACGAACACCATGATGGACGACGGCGCCGGCGGATAGAGCTGCCGCCTGCCGAAACAATGGCGGACTGCCGGGCCCGCCATTGGTCGTTTGGAACAAAGATCGGGCCTCGGCCCGACCGGACAAATCAGTTGGCGCCGCCGAGCGCCTGCACATTGGCGCAGAATTCCGCATACGGCTTGCTCATCGCCGCATCCTGGCATTCCTTCTTCATCGCTTCCTGCTTTTCCATCGGCATGGCCATGAAAGCGGTCTTGAAATCCGCCATCGGCTTCATGGTCTTCATGCCGGAATCCGTGAAGAACGGCGCCATGTTGTCGGGCTCATCCAGAGCGCCGGCAAATGCAAAGCCGCTGACCATGGAAAGAGCGAGCGCTCCAAGGCAGATATTCTTGAGGTTCATGAAATGGTTTCCTTCCCTGTTGTTTGGCACGAGCGTCAGAACGACGATCGTCCCCCCAGTTCGGAACCAGAGCGGTCGTTGTTTCCTCAAAAAGCTTGATCACACGAACGTGATTGCGCCAAGGCGGGCATTGCCGGAATGACTTGCCAAAAAAAGAGGCCCGGATGCGATCCGGGCCTCAATGCGTGAACTCCTTTCGGGAGCATCACGACGGGATAGGAATTGCGGGGCGGCCAATGCCGTCCCGCACGGGCTTACGAGTGGTAGGCCGCTTCGCCATGCGAGGTGAGGTCGAGGCCTTCGCGCTCTGCGTCGGCTGTCGGACGCAGGCCGATGATCAGGTCGACGATCTTGTAGAGGATGGCGCTGCCGATACCCGACCACAGCAGGGTCACCAGGACACCCTTGGCC
>NZ_RZRK01001234.1:0-1158 GCF_003997835.1 Mesorhizobium sp. M7A.F.Ca.CA.004.12.1.1 | reverse complement strand
GAACGGTTCAGTATTATATTATAACTTTAGAGAGATGTCATGTCCTCGAACGCGCCGACCACTGCCGAAGTCCGTCCCTTTCCCAACGCCAAGGTTGCGCCGGCGACGGAAGCTCCGGAAGTGCCTGTCCAGCCGGTCTCGTCGCCACCGGCAGAGGCTCCGGCCAAGAAGAAGCGTTCGGTGCGTTCCTTCCTGCTGCCGGTCATCGGCGTCGCCTTGCTGGGCGCCGGCGCCTGGTATGGTTACGATTACTGGACCACGGGCCGCTTCATGATCTCGACGGACGATGCCTATGTCCAGGCGGACATGGCGTTCATCTCGCCCAAGATTTCCGGCTATGTCGATCAGGTCAAGGTCAGCGAGAACCAGCAGGTCAAGGCCGGCGATCCGCTGCTCGTCGTCGATGACGGCGATTACAAGATTGCCGTCGCCCAGGCCGAGGCGCAGATCGCCACCTTGAGCAAGACGCTCGACCGTATCGACGCCCAGACTGAAGCAGCGCGCGCCTCGCTGCAGCAGGCGCAGGCGCAGAAGGTCGCCGATCAGGCCGCGGCCGACAATGCGGCCAAGGTCGCGGCGCGCGCCTCGCAGCTGCTCAAGACCCATGTCGGCACGCAGGCGCAGCTGGACGACGCCCAGACGGCGGTCCAGCAGGCCGATGCCGCCCTTGTCGGCGCCGACGCGACGATCGCCGCCGCGCAGGCCAATATCGGCGTGCTGCAGGCGCAACGCGCGGAATCGGCGAGCACGCTGGCGTCCCTGCAGCTCAGCCATGACAAGGCGCTGCGCGATCTTTCCTTCACCGTGCTCAAGGCGCCTTATGACGGCATCGTCGGCAACCGCTCGGTCGAACAGGGCGACCTTGTCAGCCCCGGCCAGAAGCTCGCCGTCATCGTGCCGATGGACAAGCTCTACATCGTCGCCAACTTCAAGGAGACGCAGCTTGCCCGGCTGGTGCCCGGAGAGAAGGTGAAGATCTCGGTCGATGCGACCGACGGCCAGGACTTCGAGGGAACCGTCTCGTCGCTGGCGCCGGCTTCGGGTGCCGTGTTCTCGCTGCTGCCGCCCGAAAACGCCACCGGCAACTTCACCAAGGTCGTGCAGCGCGTTCCGGTCCGCATCGATGTGCCCGCAGATGTCCTGAAGAGCGGCAAACTG
>NZ_RZRK01001233.1:0-1160 GCF_003997835.1 Mesorhizobium sp. M7A.F.Ca.CA.004.12.1.1 | reverse complement strand
AATCAGCACCATGGACGAATATGTACCATAGCTGAGGGCAGGGTGTCAAGAAAAAATTCCTATCGGGAAAGGCGGTCTTTGATTGATCTGCGTTAGGAGTCCTCATCTCAGCCGATCGGCCTATTGTGGGCGGCTGTGGAAGGTATATGATTGCAGGCTAATATTAATCGCCGGATTGCTTCGATCAGATGCTGCCGGATGGTTGCTGCCGGTTGACCTCTGGTCCTCCACGATCCGGATCGCGCTCACGAAGCGTGAGCGCGGCAAGGGAGGAATGCCATGCCGGACGTCAAATGGGCCATGAAGGCGCGCGAATTCATCAATTGCAACTGCGCCTATGGCTGCCCGTGCCAGTTCAACGCCATGCCGACATACGGATTCTGCCAGGCGGTCGCCGGCATGGAAATCGAGAGCGGCCATCACGGCGACACCAAGCTCGACGGGTTGCGGTTCGTCGGGATTTTCAGCTGGCCCGGCGCCATACACCAGGGCGGGGGTGAAGCCGCGGTGGTCATCGACGAGAGGGCGACGGAAGCCCAACGTGGCGCGCTGCTTCGCATATTGGGCGGTCTGGACACCGAGCCAGGTGCAACGATATTTCAGGTCTTTTCGACCACGCTGGAGAAATTCCACGATCCGATCTTCGCGCCGATCGAATTCAAAATCGACGTCGACGCGCGAACCAGTCAGCTGCATGTCGAGGGTATAACCGACGGTCGCGGCGAGCCGATCCGGAATCCGGTCACCGGCGCCGCGCACCAGGCGCGCATCGACTTGCCGCACGGCTTCGAATACGCGATCGCCGAGGTCGGGCGCGGCTGGACCAAGGCGACGGGCCCGATCAAGTTCGAACTGGCCGATACGCACAGCCATTTCGCCAATCTGCATCTTACGCAGAGCGGCATCGTGCATTGACCTGATCCAATGGGCGATACGGCCCTCGAGGCGGTGCTGAGGCGCGATCGCGCGGTCGTGATGGCCGCGCTCGTGGTGATTGCCGTGCTCGCCTGGGCCTATGTGCTGTGGCTCGCCGCCACCATGGTCATGCCCGGCTCCCCCTTGCCGGATAGCGGAGGCGGCGACATGGCCGGCATGGATATGGCCGGCATGGATATGGGCGCCGCCATGGCGCCCGGCTTCCGGCCCTGGGCATTGGGCGA
>NZ_RZRK01001232.1:0-1163 GCF_003997835.1 Mesorhizobium sp. M7A.F.Ca.CA.004.12.1.1 | reverse complement strand
GCGTCAGGCCGATGACCAGTCCGGCGAACGCCGTCGAGTGCTTTTCAGCCGTGACGCCAAGGATCACGGTGACGAAGGTGAAGGTGCCGATCACTTCCCACAGGAATGCCGAGCTGACACCCCATTTCGTCACATCCCAGCCATTGGCGCCGAAGCCGGTGGTGTGTCCGCCAACCTGGCCGGAAACGATGATCCACAACGCCAGCGAAGCAAGGACGCCGCCGATGACCTGCGCGATCCAGTAGGGGATCACGTCCTTGGCCGGCAGCCGGCCGGCAAGGAAGACGCCGAGCGTCACCGCCGGGTTGAGATGCGCGCCCGAAATCGGGCCGATCGCATAGGCCGCCGCGATGAGGCCGATGCCGAACGCCAGACCGATGCCTTCCTGGCCGAGCGGCAGCGCGCCGCCGAAGCCGCCCGTCACCACAGAAGCCGTACCGATGAACACCAATAGAAATGTGCCTAGAACTTCCGCCAGATAAGTCTTCATTGCCCTCTCCTCGTGTCGATCCGCCGGTCCACCTTTGCGCGCCGCGAATCACAACCGGAAGAGTATTCGCAACCAGAAAAGTTGGAAAGCAGAGCGGTTGTGCAGGCCGACCTGCTTGTGCGCGCCGGTTGCGCGCTCTAGAGCAGGGCCGGAATAATTTTCTGCGTGACGGAACAAGACCATGCGACTGGGCGGACGGCTGGCTGCGGCCATCGAAGTGCTGGAAGACATCGGCCGGCGCCACCGGCCGGTGGCGGACGCGCTGAAGGATTGGGGCCTGTCGCATCGCTTCGCCGGCGGCGGCGACCGTGCGGCGATCGGCAACATCGTCTATGACGCCTTGCGCCACAAGCGTTCCGCCGGCTGGCTGCTGGGGCAGGACACGCCGCGCGCCATCGGCTTCGGCGCGCTGCTGCTCGAATGGCGCCAGACGGCACAATCGCTCAACGAGGCGCTCGATGGCGACAAGTTCGCACCGCCGCTGCTGACCGCCGCCGAGCTTCAGGCCATCGCCGAACGCCGGCTTGACGATGCGCCGGCCGCGGTGCGGGCGGATGTTCCGGACTGGTGCGCGCCGCTTTTCGAGCGAGCCTTTGGCTCGACCTGGGCCGACGAGGGCGCCGCGCGGGAAACGCGCCCGCCGCTCGACCTCAGGGTCAACACCTTGCAGGCC
>NZ_RZRK01001231.1:0-1163 GCF_003997835.1 Mesorhizobium sp. M7A.F.Ca.CA.004.12.1.1 | reverse complement strand
ATGCCACCTATTCCGGCATCAGGCCGACGACACTGCCGGCGCCGTCGCGCGTTTTCGAGCAAGCGCTGCTCAATCGCCAGGCGCTGGCCGACAACGCCATTCCGACCATCGGCGCCACGCTGCTCGGCTTTGCCTGTTCGCTCAGCGCTGCCTTCGTGCTGTCGATGCTGGTCGACTTCTTCCAGCCGCTGCGGCGTGCGCTGTTTCCTGTCTTAATCGTCAGCCAGACCTTGCCGCTGGTGGCGATCGCGCCGCTGGTGGTGCTCTGGTTCGGCTTCGGGCTGGCGCCCAAGATCATGCTGGTGGCGCTGGTTACCTTCTTTCCGATGCTGGTTGCATTGGTCGAGGGTTATGAGTCGACCGAGGCCGAGATCGGGCAAATGCTGCGCGCCATGGGGGCAGGGCGCTGGCGCATCTTCGTGCTGGCACGGCTGCCTTCGGCGCTGCCCTATTTCTTCGCTGGTTTGAGGATCTCCATCACCTACGCCGTGGTCGGCGCGATCTTCGCCGAATATGCGGGGGCCGCGAAGGGGCTGGGCATCTACATGCTCAACGCCAAGAACAATTTCCGTCCTGACCTGGTTCTTGCCGCCGTCGGAGTGAGCGCTGCCCTGACCCTTGTCCTGTTCGGGTTGACTGTACTGCTGCAGCGCCTTGCGATGCCCTGGGAGCGGGCCGGCAAGGAAACCGTCGGGAAGGGGCCCTGGCGATGAGCCGGCTCGAACTGCGGTATGTGCGCAAGGCGTTCGGTGGGCTCGACGTGCTGGCCGATATTTCGCTTAGCGTCGGCGCTGGTGAATTCGTCTCGATCCTTGGACCCTCGGGCGCCGGCAAATCGACACTCTTCCAGCTTCTGACCGGCGCCGAGCATGGCGAGGGCGAGATGTTGTTTGACGGCGCGCCGCTCGACGACCACGGCAGGCATTTCGCTTTCATGCCGCAGCGTGACGCGCTGATGCCGTGGCGGCGCATCCTCGACAACGCAACGCTCGGGCTCGAAGTGCAAGGCATGAGGAGACAGGCGGCGCGGGCGCGCGTTGCGCCGTTGTTTGCCGAATTCGGGCTTGCCGGCTTCGAGCGGCATTTTCCAGCGCAACTGTCCGGCGGTATGCGCCAGCGCGCGGCCTTGCTGCGCACGGTGGTGCAGGAGCGCGACATGCTCC
>NZ_RZRK01001230.1:0-1168 GCF_003997835.1 Mesorhizobium sp. M7A.F.Ca.CA.004.12.1.1 | reverse complement strand
ATTTATATCTTCCGCGGACGCAGCGGCAATCTGATCAAGATTATCTGGCATGATGGGCTCGGCATGTCGCTGTATGCAAAACGGCTCGAGAAGGGCCGGTTTCTCTGGCCGTCGCCGGCGGACGGCACGGTTTCCATATCACCGGCGCAGCTCGCCTACATGCTCGACGGGATCGATTGGCGCAACCCGCGTCACACGTTCCACCCCCCAGCGCGCGGGCTGAGTTTTCTTTGAGTTTGCGCCATTTTCCGCGAGTCAGCGGACGCGTTTTATGGTTCACTCCAAGGCATGGTTGCCACCGCCCAGGATGCTGTTCCGCAGCCGCTCAACCGTCAAGCTGAACGCTATGCCCGCGAAGGCGTACCGCTCAGCCTGTCGACGCTCGCCGATCAGGTCGGCGCCGGCGCCGCGGCGCTGATGCCGCTGTTCTACCCATGTGCTGGCTGCTTCACGTCTGCACGGCGACGATACGACGGTGCCGGTCCTGGCCAAGGGCAAGACCGATACTGGTCGATTATGGACCTATGTGCGCGATGACCGACCGTTCGGCGGCGCCGATCCGCCGGCGGCAGTGTTCTACTATTCCCGCGATCGCCGAGGCGAACATCCTGCGGCCGCATCTCGCCGGCTGGAGCGGCATTCTGCAGGCCGATGCCTTTGGTGGTTACGGCTATCTCTATGCGACGGGTCGTCAGCCGGCGCCTGTTCTGGAGGCCAGCTGCTGGATCCACAGCCGGCGCAAAGTGGTTGAGCTGGCCGATGTCGAAGCGGCGGCGCGCAAGAAGGCACATGGCGAGAAGCCCAACCTGGTCTATCCGCTGGCGGTCGAAGCCGCGAAGCGCATCGATGCCTTGTTCGATATCGAGCGCGCGCCTGTCGCCGGCCCAACGCCACGCCGTGCGCCAAGAGCGGAGCGCGCCGCTGGTCACCGAGCTCGAGCGCTGGATGATCGAGACGCGCGACAAGCTCTCGCGCGGGCACGACCTGACCAAGGCCTTCAACTACATGCTGCGCCGCTGGTCATCCTTCACCGGGTTCCTCGAGGATGGGCGGATCTGCCTATCCAACAATGCTGCCGAGCGAGCCCCTGCGCGGCATCGCTCTCGGCAGAAAGTCCTGGCTGTTCTGCGGTTCCGATCGCGGCGGACAGCGCGCTGCCGTTCTCTAC
>NZ_RZRK01000122.1:0-10592 GCF_003997835.1 Mesorhizobium sp. M7A.F.Ca.CA.004.12.1.1 | reverse complement strand
ATCAGTACACGACGGCGCGCGACCTCGCCGTGCTGGTGATGGCGATCCGCCGCGAATTTCCGCAATATGCGCCGTGGTTCTCGATCGAAGGCCTTGCCGTCGGCAAGAAGGCTATCCCCAACTACAATCTCTTGATTGGCCGTTATCCCGGCGCCGATGGCATGAAGACCGGCTTTGTCTGCCCTTCCGGCTTCAACATGATCGGTTCGGCGACCCGCAACGGGCGCACGCTGGTCGCGGTGGTGCTTGGCGAGAAATCGGCGGTCACACGTGCCGAGACCGCGGCAAAACTGCTCGATCAAGGTTTTGACGCGCCTGCCGCCGGCTCGGCCACCGTCACCACGCTGGCGCCCTATGGCGACACGGTCTCGCCCAACGACATGAAGGACGAGGTCTGCAAGAAGAAGACGCCGCAGGAGCAGTCGGAGGCGCCGCCGGTCGTCGCCAAGGACGTGCCGAAATCGCCCTATCAGGAAAAGCTCGACCATGTGCCGACGCTGGTTGCCGTCGGCCTTGGCGGCGCCACCGGTCCGGCGCCGAAGGCCATCCTCGACCGGGGCGGTCAGGAATATGCCGATGTGCCGATCCCGAGCTGGCGGCCCGACAGGCCGGCACCGGCCGGCGCAGGCCCGAAGATTGCCGGCTCCGCCGCGCAGGGCGACCAGCCGGCCAAGGTTGCGAACTAGCCAATGGGCAGCGGCTTCCCGATCCCCGTCTCGGTGCTGACCGGCTTCCTAGGCGCCGGCAAGACGACGCTGCTCAACCGGCTGCTCAAGGATCCGGCGCTGGCCGACACGGCGGTAATCATCAACGAGTTCGGCGAGGTGGCGATCGACCATTTGCTGGTCGAGCAGTCTTCCGACGGCATCATCCAGCTTTCGGACGGCTGCCTTTGCTGCACGGTGCGCGGCGAACTGGTCGACACGCTGGCCGACCTGGTCGACCGGCTGCAGACCGGCCGCATCGCCCGGCTTGCCCGCGTCATCGTCGAGACCACCGGCCTTGCCGACCCGGCGCCGGTGCTGCAGTCGATCATGGCGCATCCGGCGCTGATCCAGGCCTTCCGGCTCGACGGCGTCATCACGCTGGTCGATGCCGTCAACGGCAACGCCACGCTCGACGCCCATGTCGAGGCGGTCAAGCAGGCTGCCGTCGCCGATCGCATCGTGCTCAGCAAAGCCGATCTGGTCGCCGATCCCAATGAGTTGGAAATGCTTCGGGCGCGCCTGCGGCAGATCAATCCGGGCGCCGAACTGCTCGATGCCGGTGACACGGGGACAGGCGTGGCGGCGCTGTTTGATTGCGGCCTCTACAACCCGGCAACCAAATCCGCCGATGTGCGGCGCTGGCTGGGCGAGGAAGCCGCTCATGATCATCACCATCATGATCATGATCACCATGATGGGCATGATCACGAACATGGCCATGACCACGGTCATCGCCACGATTCGCGGGTGCGTTCCTATTCGCTGGTGCATGACGGCCCGGTGCCGTTTTCGGCGATCGAGATGTTCCTCGACCTGCTGCGCTCGACACATGGCGAGCGCCTGCTGCGCATGAAGGGCGTCATCGAGCTCAGGGAAGACCCGTCGCGGCCTTTGGTGATCCATGGCGTGCAGAAGATACTGCATCCGCCGGTGCAATTGCCGTCCTGGCCAGATGGCCAGCGCGGCACGCGGCTGGTGCTGATCACGCTCGATATGCCCGAAGATTATATCCGCAGGCTGTTCGCCGCCTTCACCAACCGGCCGTCGATCGACACGCCCGATCGCGCCGCGCTGGAAAACAACCCGCTGGCGATTGCCGGGCGGTAGCTCCCACGATTACGGCGCGCCGCACTCGACCAGGAAGCGATGGCCGCCGGAGACCGCCGCCGTTTCAATCAACTGGTGGCCGCTCTCCGAACAGAATGCCGGAATGTCGATGACGGCCAGCGGGTCGGTGGTCTCCAGCCAGAGCCGGCTGCCCGGTTGCATCCCCGCCAGGCGCTTCTTGGCCTTGAGCACGGGCAAGGGGCAGTTCAGCCCCTTGAGGTCATAAATAGCGGCGCGATCATCCACGGGCGAAATCAACCGCCGAACATGCCGAGCAGCTTGTTCTTCAGCTTCGTCACGCGGCTCTCGTCGGCACTCGCCGCTTGCGTCTCAGCCATCGGTGCCGCTTCCGAAGGGGCCGCGATGGTCGCGGTGGCGACGGGGGCTTCCTTGGCGGCCTTTTCGGCCTCCTTTTCGGCCAGAGCCTGAGCCTTGGCGGCTTCCTTGGCTTGCTTGGCCGCCTCTATGGCAGCCAGCCTCTGCTCCTCGGCCTTCTGCTTGGCCGCCTTTTCGGCGTCGAGGGCCGCCATCTTGCGGCCGGCAGGCGAATCGATGCGGCCCATGCGCGCCGTCTCGGTGACCGAGCCGTCATTGTTGAGCGACGGCGGATCGATCGGCACGCGTTCGCCGCGTGCGCGGCGCTTGGACCAGTCGGAAACGATGCTGGCTTCCTTGATGCCGGCAATGGTCGGCTTGGGCGCCGGCACGCTGGCCTTGACCGCGCCGCTGAACGCAGCGTCGTAGGTGCTCATGTAGGAATTGTAGGCGCTCTTCAGCGAATCAGGTTGCGTGGTCGCCGGGCAGGCGCCGGCCGGATCGAATGTCTGACCGTCGGCGGCAACCTGGTTGAAGACATAACGCTTCTCGCAGACATCGACCTTCGGCGGCACCTTGGTGATCTCGAAATTGTCGTAGCCGACCTTCAGCATCTTCCAGAAGTCGTAATTCGGGTCGTTGCGGTAGCGCGCCATGTTGGCGGCGGTCATGCGGAACGGAAACGCCTGGATCTGGAACTCGGTCTGGCCGCCCTGGAAGGCGTCGCGGCCGAAGGCATAGATCTGCTCGATCTGCGCATCGGTCATCGAATAGCAGCCCGACGACGAGCAGGCGCCGTGCACCATCAAATTGGAGCCGGTACGGCCATTGGCGCGGTCATAGGCGTTGGGATAGCCGATGTTGAAGGACAAATGGTAGTTCGAGCGCGGATTCATCTGCGCCGGGCGCACCGTGTAGAAGCCTTCCGGCGCCTGGCGGTCGCCTTCGGTGTATTTCGGCCCGAGCTTGCCCGACCATTTGCAGATGTCGTAGCTCGCCACCATGTCGTAGCGGCCGTTGGTTTTGGCCTTCCAGATTTCGAGCTTGCCTTCTTCCTTGAAGATGCGGGCCATCACCGACGAGGTGCGGACCATGCCCTTGGCCTTCATGTCGGCAAGGATCTTGTCGGGCAGCGGCTTGTTGGCCTCCGGGGCAAAATCCTTCATCGACGAATTGTTGCAGCCGGCAACGCCGAGGGCGGCTATCAGGATTCCGGTGCGGGCAAGCTTGACAAACATGGCTACGGATATCGTCTTTTCTCTGGCGCCAGGACGCTTCCTGCCCCGGCTGCTACACTGCGCATCGACGGACCCTAAGCCCGTTAACCCTAATAAATTCCTTACCGCAAGTGCCGACGCATCCCCCTGCGGCAGTCTCATTGAGCCGAATGCAGCGGCATTTTTGTGGCAAAAATGCTCCGCCCCGCCACATTGTTGCGGCGAAGGCTGCCTGTGGTCAGAGACTGCGGCCCATGGCCAGGTATTTTTCGCGGCGCTGCTCGCGGAAATCGGTGTTGGCGCCGGCAAAATCCTTCATCGTCCTGGCGATGAGGTCTCCGGTCGCGGCGATCACCGTTTCGGCGCCGCGATGCGCACCGCCGAGCGGCTCGGGGATGATGGCGTCGATGATCTTTAATTCAAAAAGATCCTGCGCGGTGATCTTCATGTTGGTCGCCGCGTCCTTCGATCGCGTTGTGTCGCGCCACAGGATCGAGGCGGCCCCTTCCGGCGAAATCACCGAATAGATGGCGTGTTCGAGCATGTAGACGCGGTTGGCGGTGGCGATGGCAATGGCGCCGCCCGAACCGCCTTCGCCGATGACCACCGAGGTCGACGGCACTTTCAGGCCGAGACAGGTCGAGGTTGAACGGGCGATAGCCTCCGCCTGGCCGCGCTCCTCGGCGTTGACACCGGGATAGGCGCCGGCCGTGTCGACCAGCGTCAGCAGCGGGATCTTGAAGCGGTCGGCCAGTTCCATCAGCCGTGCCGCCTTGCGGTAGCCCTCCGGGCGAACCGATCCGAAATTGTGTTTCAGGCGGCTGGCTGTGTCGGAACCTTTTTCCTGGCCGATGATGGCAATGGGTTCGCCGCGGAAACGGGCGAAACCGCCGACGATCGCCTGGTCCTCACCGAAATTGCGGTCGCCGGCCAGCGGCGTGAAATCGGTGAGCAGGCCCTTGATATAGTCGACGCAATGCGGCCTGTCGGGATGGCGAGCCACCTGCACCTTCTGCCACGGCGTCAGCGCCTTGTAGGCGTCGCGCAGCGCGTCGCGGGAGCGCTTCTCGAGACGGCTGATCTCGTCGCCGACATCGACCGCCTCGCCATTCTCGGCAAGCTTCTTCAGCTCGAGGATCTTGCCCTCGAGGTCCTGCACCGGCTTTTCGAAATCGAGGTAATTATACATGCGTGAGCGGACCGATACGTCGGAAGGCAGTGGCTGACGGAACCCTTGAATCCAAGGCTCCGGGCGGTGAAATGTCGTCCTCACATAGCGATATGAGGCCTAGTCGGCAAGCGGATGATGATCGTTGACCAGCCGCACCAGCCGCTCTTCCAGCACATGGGTGTAAATCTGTGTCGTCGATATGTCGGCATGGCCAAGCAATTGCTGCACGGCACGGAGATCGGCGCCGTTCTGCAGGAGATGGCTGGCGAAAGCATGGCGCAGCACGTGCGGCGAGATCTTCGCCGAGGCGATGCCGGCCCTTGCCGCCAGCCCCTTCAGGTCACGCGCAAAGACCTGACGCGAGAGATAGCCGCTGTCGGAGGCGGCCGGAAACAGGAACGGACTGTCGGCAAAGGCTGGCACCTTGGCGCGGGCGGCGAGCCAGGTCTTCATCGCCGCGCGTGCCTTGGCCGAGAGCGGCACCATGCGCTCCTTGTCGCCCTTGCCGCGCACCATGAAAAAACGGTCGTCGCGCTGCGCCACCGTCACCGGCAGACCGACCAGCTCGGAAACGCGCAGGCCGGTGGCGTAAAGCACCTCGACCAGCGCATGCAGGCGCAGTGACGCCAGACTGTCCCCATCGCCCGACGAGACATCGCCGGCCTCCAGCGCCGCTCGGTCGATCAGCCGGCCGGTGTCGGCCTCGCTCATCGTCTTGGGCAGCGGACGGCCCTTTTTCGGGCTGTCCAGCGTGCCGGTCGGGTCATCGCCGCGCAGGCCTTCGGCGTAGAGGAATTTGAAGAACTGGCGGATCGCCGACAGTTTGCGCGCCTGCGACGTGGCGGCAAAGCCGCGGGCGGCAATGTCGTCGAGATAGGCGCGGATATCGGCGGCGGCGGCACCAGCCAGCCCGCCATCGATCGCGCCAGAAGCGTCCTCGAGGTCGCGGCGGTAGGAGGAAAGCGTATTTTCGGCCGCGCCCCGCTCGGCGCTCATCATTTCGAGAAAGGCTTCGATGCGGGCGGCGCTGTTCATTCAACTTTTCTTCGGGTTCAGCTTTTCTTGGGGTTCAGCTTTTCCGGAGGGATGCGCACGCTCATTTCGCCCTTCTTTGGCTCGACGAACATCACCAGTGCGAACATCGCACCATAGGCAATGCCTGCCAGAATCGCTGTTACCACGACAAAGCGAAACAGTGTCGGCATCAGTTTTCGCCCGTCTTCTTGTTCTGCGTTTCCAAACCCTGTCCCCTTATGGGACGCCAATCCGGCCAATTCAAGGACGAAGCTGAGGCCTGTTAGCAACTTCTGATGCAGACCTTGCCGGTCCATATCGGGTTCAAGGCACTTGCCCTGCTTGACGCAAACGGGCTTTTCATGTCGATACGCCGGCAAAGAGGGCCTTCGAAACATCCGATGAACGCGTTGCCAGCAAATCCTCCAGACGAGACCTACGCCGCGTTGCTTGGCCGGCTGGGCAGCCGTTCCGTCGTCTTCGTCGGATTGATGGGTGCCGGCAAGACGGCGATCGGCCGCAAGGTGGCGACGATGCTGGCGCTGCCCTTCATCGACAGCGACCAGGAGATCGAAAGCGTCTCGCGCATGACCGTTCCGGAGCTGTTCGAGCGCTATGGCGAGACCGAATTCCGGGCGCTGGAGCAGCGCGTCATCCTGCGCGTGCTGGAAAACGGCCCGCAGGTGCTGTCGACCGGCGGCGGCGCCTTCATGAATGCGCAGACGCGCGAGGCGATTGCAGCGCAGGGCGTGTCGGTATGGCTGAAGGCCGAGCTCGATCTTCTGATGGACCGCGTCTCCAAGAAACAGAACCGGCCATTGTTGAAAAGTGCCGATCCGCGCGCCGTGCTGGAGCGGCTGATGGGCGAGCGCTATCCGGTCTACGCGACATCTGATGTCACCGTGCCGACCCGCGACGACCGCAAGGAAGTCATCGCGACCGAGGTGGTGGACGCGCTGTGCCGGCATTTCGGCATCGATGAGACGACGGCGACGGGCGAGGTGGAACAGTGAGCATCGAGGCACCCGTTGTCGTCGAAGTCGGCCTTGGCGACCGGACCTACGATATCCTGATAGGTTCGGGGTTGTTGGCCCGCGCGGGCGCCGAGATATCGGGCCGCCTGCCGGGTACACGCGCCGCGGTCGTCACCGACGCCAATGTCGCGGCAGCGCATCTCGCTGCCCTTCAGGCCAGCCTCGAAACGGACGGCATCCAGACCGCCGTGATCACGTTGCCGCCCGGCGAGAAGACCAAGAGTTTTGCTCATCTCGAAGAGGTGGTCGACGGTGTGCTGGCTGCGAAACTGGAACGCGGCGACATCGTCATCGCCTTCGGCGGCGGCGTTATCGGCGACCTTGCCGGCTTTGCCGCCGGCATCGTGCGGCGCGGGATGAATTTCGTGCAGATCCCGACCTCGCTGCTGGCGCAGGTCGATTCCTCGGTCGGCGGCAAGACCGGCATCAACAGCCCACGCGGCAAGAACCTCGTCGGCGTCTTCCATCAGCCGAAACTGGTGTTGGCCGACACCGGGGTGCTCGACACGCTGCCTATCCGCGAATTCCGCGCCGGCTATGCCGAACTCGCCAAATACGGGCTCATCGACCGGCCAGAATTTTTCACCTGGCTGGAAAAGAATTGGGTCCAGGTTTTCGCCGGCGGGCCGGAGAGGGCGCAGGCTATTGCCGAAGCCTGCCGCGCCAAGGCCGAAATGGTTGCGCGCGACGAATTCGAGACCGGCGACCGCGCGCTGCTCAATCTCGGCCACACATTCGGCCACGCGCTGGAAGCCGCCACCCGGTATGACGGAGCCCGCCTCGTCCATGGCGAAGGGGTCGCCATCGGCATGGCGCTGGCCTACCGGTTCTCGTCGCGGCTCAATCTGGCCAGCCCCGACGATGCCGCGCGCGTCGAGGCGCATCTGCGCGCCGTCGGCCTGCCCTGGCGGATAGCCGACATATCGGGCGATCTGCCTGACGCCGAGGCGCTGCTGGCCTTTATCACCCAGGACAAGAAGGTGTCGCGCGGCGCGCTGACCTTCATCCTGACGCGCGGCATCGGCCAGGCCTTCATCGCCAAGGACGTGCCGGCCTCGGAAGTGCTGTCGTTCCTCAGGGAGAATCACCCAAAGGAAAGCGACCGGAGATGAACGAGCCCGGCTGGATCGTCGTTGCCGTCCTTGCCATCCTCATCGTGCTGCTTGTTGCCGTGCGCACGCGCCTGCTTGCCATGTCCGGATACGAGCTTTCGCGCATCGAGCCGCAGCGTTCCAGCCAGGACGAATTGCGCGGCGCGGTCGACGATTTCCGCCGCGACGGCCAGGTGGTGCGCGAGGATCGCGACCGCGTCGGCGGCCTGTTCGATCTCGCCGAACTCGAAGTCTCCGACATCATGGTCCACCGCACCAACATGCGCTCGGTCAATGCCGACAATGCGCCGGAAGCGGTGGTGCGCGAGATCTTGCAAAGCCCGCACACCCGCATGCCGCTGTGGAAAGGCTCGCTCGACAACATCGTCGGCGTGCTGCATGCAAAGGATCTGCTGCGCGCCTTGAACGAAGTCGGCAACGACTTCTCCAGGATCGATGTGATGAAGATCGCCTCGAAACCATGGTTCGTGCCCGACACGACAACCTTGCAGGAACAGCTCAACGCCTTCCTTCGCCGCAAAGCGCATTTCGCCGTCGTCGTCGACGAATATGGCGAGGTCGAAGGACTGGTGACGCTGGAGGACATTATCGAGGAGATCGTCGGCGAGATCGCCGACGAGCATGATGTCGACATACAGGGCGTCAAGCAGGAGGCCGACGGCTCCGTGGTCGTCGACGGTACGGTGCCGATCCGTGACCTCAACCGGGCTCTCGACTGGAACCTGCCGGATGAGGAGGCCACCACCATTGCCGGCCTCGTCATCCACGAGACGCAATCGATCCCCGAGGAGAAGCAGGCTTTTACGTTCCACGGCAAGCGCTTCATCGTCATGAAACGCGACAAGAACCGGATCGCAAGGCTGAGGATCAGGCCAGCCGGCGACACCTGATACGCGCAGGGAGGCCGGGGCACGTCATCCGGCGATCTGGCTGGTCGAGCGTTCGTGGATCGTCGCGCCGGTCTCGGCATCCATGGCCGCCAGGCTGACTTCATAACCCCAAAGCCTGCGGATGTGACGAAGCGTGGCGTCGCGGCTGGCATCCTCGAGAAGGATGCCGTCATTGACCTTGTGCTGCAGGCGCAAATGGCGGTCGCCGAGCAGATCGACATCCACCACCTGAATGTCCGGTCGGTTTGCGCCGAGGTCATAGCTGTTGGCGAGCGTGGCGCGTATCTTGGCGTAGCCGCGCTCGTCGTGGATCGAGGCGACCAGGCAATGCGGTTGGTCGGCAGCGTCGCCAAGCACAAAAAACCGCCATTTCCGGATCAAGGCCGGACTGAGGTACTGGCGGATAAAGGATTCGTCTCGATGCTCGGCCCAGGCGTCAAGCAGGACCTCGCGCCAGTTGCCCTGGCCAGCGATGTCAGGGAACCAATCGCGGTCCTCGGCCGTGGGTTTGGTCGAAATGCGCTGAATGTCCTGCATCATGTCGAGGCCGAGAGCATAGGGGTTGATGCCTGAAAAACGCGGATCGTCGAACGCCGGCTGAAAGACCACGTTGGAATGATTGCGCAGGATTTCGAGCATGGCGCCTTCGCTGATCTGGCCGCGGTCGAACAGCATGTTCATCAGCGTATAGTGCACGAACGTGGCGCAGCCCTCGTTCATCACCTGTGTTTGCCGTTGCGGGTAAAAATATTGCGCGATGACCCGAACGATCCTGATGATCTCACGCTGCCAGGGCTCCAGGACCGGGCTGTTCTTTTCCAGGAAATAGAGCAGGTTTTCCTCAGGCAGGTTTAGCGATTTCTTCCGCTCCGGGTCCTGGCCCTTGTCGTTGGCCGCTTGCTGCGAAGGCGGCAGCGTACGCCACAAGTCGTTGTAGGAGCGCTCCTCGTATTCGAGACGCTCGCGAATTCCTTCGCGCTGCCGTTCCGAAGACAGCCTCGGCGGCCGGTGATAGCGAAACACGCCCTGATCCATCAGCGCGTGGGCGGAATCGAGCACAGCCTCGACGGCGGCGAGGCCGTGCCGCTCCTCGCAACGGACTATGTAGCCCTTGGCGAAGTCCAGGTAGCCGAGGATCGCACCTGCATCCGTCCATTGTTTGAACAATTGATTGTTCTTGAAGAAATGATTGTGCCCGAGCGCTGCATGGGCCGTCACCAAGGCCTGCAGGGCCATGGTGTTTTCCTCCATCAGATAGACGATGCAGGGATTGGAATTGATGACCAGTTCATAAGCAAGCCCTCGCCCGCCCTTGCGATAGAGCAGATCCTGGTGGAGGAAATGTTTGCCGAAAGACCAGTGACGGTACATCAATGGCATGCCAATGGACGAATAGGCGTCGAGCATCTGTTGCGAGGAGATGATCTCCATCTGAACGGGATAGGTGTCCAGATGAAGCTCTTCGACCGCAAGTGCCTCGATCGCGTCATAGGCCCGCGACAATGTTTTGAAATCCCAGTCGGACCCCGAAAAAAGCAGGCTGGATTTGCTGGCTTGTCTGACCATCGGGAACCCTCATGCCCGCTTGAGGGAGACCGGCTGCCTGCCGAAAAGCTGGCGAAAGACCGGGTAGATATCGGCGGGCGTAGCGATGCGGCTCATCTGGAAGTTCGGCCATTTCTGGTCGATGGCGTTATAGGCACGCCACAGCGATGTCCCGTTTTCGGTCGAGCCGAAAATATGGGCTTCACGCTCGTCGATGATCTCGACATAGGCAAAATACTGGCACAGCCGCATGAGCTCGCCGTTGAGAAGCGAAATGCATCGCTCTGAATCGCCGGCGAAATTGTCGCCGTCCGAGGCCTGGGCAGCATAGATATTCCAGTCGTGGGCCGGGTAGCGGCTCGCGATAATACGGTGCATTTCCTCCAGCGCGGTGGAAACGACAGTGCCGCCGCTTTGGGTGTTGTAGAAAAATGTCTCCTCGTCGACCTCCTGAGCCAGGTGCGTGTGGCGGATGAAGAC
>NZ_RZRK01001229.1:0-1174 GCF_003997835.1 Mesorhizobium sp. M7A.F.Ca.CA.004.12.1.1 | reverse complement strand
GTCTTTATCGGCCGGCACAGCCTGGCGTTCTACCTGATCCACCAGCCATTGCTGATCGGCTGCATGTGGCTGTTCTCGCAGATCATGCCGGCACAGGTCGAAACCCCGCAGGTGAATTTCCTCAAAACCTGCCAGCTGTCCTGCGAGCAGTCGCGCGACACCGAGTTCTGTACGAGCTACTGTGTCTGCATGCTCGATACGCTCGAGGGCGAGGCAACGCTTGATCGGCTCTACAACAACGACCAGACTGCGGAATGGAAGACGCATCTGTCCGATCTCGCCGGCATGTGTACCGCCAAGACCGACAGCAAGTTGATGGAGGAAGGGGTCAAATGACCGAGAACCAGCCGAAGCCGGGGCTCATACCGTGGCCGCCGCTGATCTACACCGCCGCCATCGCCATCAGCATCGCGCTGGGCCTGCTCTATCCCCTGCCCTGGATCGGTGACCTCCTGGGCGATATTCTTTTCGCCACCGGCTGGGTGGCGCTGTTTGCCGTCGCCGCGCTCTGGGTCACCGCGATCCGCACCATGGTCCGCGCCAAGACCACGCTGAACCCGAACGCTGTGCCCGATCACCTGGTCACCACGGGTCCCTTCGGCATCACCCGCAATCCGATGTATCTGGCCAACACCCTGCTGTTGATCGGGGTCGCCTTTGTCTCGGGCATCGTGTGGTTCCTGCCACTCGCGTTCATCGCCGCCTATGCCACGCAGAAAATGGCGATCGAAGGCGAGGAAAAGGTGCTGGCGGCAAAATTCGGCAAGAAGTACCGCGACTACGCCAAACGCGTGCGCCGCTGGATCTGAGCTGGCGCCCCTGGTTTCCATCGCGGAGAGGTTTGACAGGTGCACACTTCGGCGATTAGCCTAAGTCTTGCGAACCTCGTCATCCTAGGGCGAAGCAGGAGCGCAGCTCCGTCGCGGAGACCCTAGGATGACGAAGGAATAGACGTCTCCGCTAATTCCGAACGCTAACGCGCGACAGAATCCAGTCCGCTCAGGTATTCACGCCAAGCTCAACCAGCCGCTCCACACAAGATTCCTCGGCCTGGTCGAGTTCAGCCAGCGTCTCCTCGAGATCGCGGCGCTTCTGCCGGAGATCCTCGCGCTTTTCCTCGATGCGCTTGATCATCAGGTTGAGCTGGCCGACTTCGCCGGGCGGCTCCTTGTAC
>NZ_RZRK01001228.1:0-1175 GCF_003997835.1 Mesorhizobium sp. M7A.F.Ca.CA.004.12.1.1 | reverse complement strand
ATCATAGAAGCCGCGCACGGCCGAGAACGGGATTTCGAGTTTTTCCGGAACATCGGAGAAGGACAGGCCAACCTCGAAGCCGGTATCGGTCACCTTCAGGTCCCAATACTGGAACTGGATGACGATGGTCATCTGCTCGGGATAGCGCTCGCGCAGCCGCGAAGACACGCGTACGCCCGGCGCGCCGGTCAGGAAGGTGATGAAGAAGTGGTGGTTGCCGGGGAGGCCGGTGCGCGCGACCTCGGCCAGGACCTTGCGCATGACGCCGCGCAACGCCTCCTGGGCCAGAATGTCGTAGCGGATGTGGTCGTCGGCCATGTGGCGGTCGGGTTCCGTTGAATCGTCCGCATAGCTGTAATCAAGCTTGAGGGCGGCGTAAACCGCATATAGATGACCCTTGCGCGGAAGCGAAGACTATTGCCAGCGATTTGATCGCTCAGGCGCTGGTGAGCGCGCTTTGCTTTTCGGACGAGGCCGCGGACCGGCGCTTGCCGAAGGCGCGCAGGAAGGTGCGCACGCCATTGGTCGCGGATTGCAGCACCTCGTCCTCGCGAGGCGAGCCGCCAAGCATGAAGGTGGTCTGCAGTTCGGCATTGACGAGGCCAAGGAACTGGCGTGCCGCCACGTCGGGATCCTCGATCGTGAGATGGCCGCCATAGGCGAGGCGGGCGAAGCGGGCGGCGATTGCCGGCCATGTCCTGCCCGGACCCTGTTCGCGCCATTCGGCAAACAGTTCGGGATAGCGCTCGCCTTCGGTCTGGATCAGCTTGCGCAGGAATTTTCCGTCGCGGTTGCAGATGCAGTTCTGGTTCAGGCGCACGGCAAAGCCGATCAGGTCGGCTTCGAGATCCCCCGGCTGGTCGGGGAAGGTGGCAATGGTGGCGAAGATGCCGGCATTGCAGCGTTCGGTGAGGTCGCGGACCACGGCGACGAACAGTTTCTCCTTGTCGCCATGATGGTTGTAGATCGTCTGGCGCGAAACGCCGGCTTCGGCCGCGATCAGATCGATGTTGGCGCCGGCGAAACCTTCGCGGCAAAACACGGTGGCGGCGGAGTCGACGATCGAGAGGCGCTTGGCCTCATGGCCGCGTGGCGGGAAAATGTCAGGAGAAACGTGCAGCTTCATAAAAAACTATATAGAGGTGATTGACGATTTAGACAAGAGTGTCTAAATT
>NZ_RZRK01001227.1:0-1177 GCF_003997835.1 Mesorhizobium sp. M7A.F.Ca.CA.004.12.1.1 | reverse complement strand
GGAGGGAAGTTAGGCGCCCGCCCGGACGGCGCCTAACGTCCCAACAAACCCGCCACAGGCGCCGGCCACCCCCGCACCGGTCGATCCCGAGATGTGCATCGTGGGCGATGCGTCATGCCTTTGCCTCCCGGATCGCCCGCAGCGTGGCGTGGCGTAGTTTATTTTCGCGCTTGAGGGTCTTCACGCGTCCGACAAGGCCAGGTTTGATCCATTCGGCATCGGGCTTGTCGGCGCCCCTCGGTGGCGCGCCTTTCCCCTCTTGCACCTTGGCATAGAGGCGTTCGCGCATGGCTTTGGTCAGGGCGATGTTTGCCGAGCCGACGTAGCGGCGTTCCGCATCGCGGGTTGCCATCAAGGCGAGTGGAGCCGAACTGGGCGTTCGCTGCACGCCTGCAACTTCAAAGTCGACTTCCTCATAGCATTTCGTTTTCAGCCACGCTTCGGTGTCGCCTGACCGATAGACGCTGTCAGGCCGCTTCGACACCATGCCCTCTAGGCCCATGCGGTCAACCGCGGCGTAGAAGTCATCCCCGCCGCCATGCACATGGTGGCTGTACTGGATCACGCCCTTGGCAGGCCTGACGAGTTCGAGCAGCTTTTCCCGGCGTGCCAGCAATGGTTCGGGGCGCAGGTCGATGCCGTCATGGTGCAGCAGATCGAAGGCAACGAAGATGATCCGATCCGGCGCCCATCGCATCGCCGACCGCAGCGAATGGAAATCCGACACGCCTTTCTCGTTAAGGACGATTGCCTCGCTGTCGATGATTGCCGACTTCGGAATGGTTGCCGCCGCCTCGACAATCGTCTTGTACGTCGATGACCAGTCGTAGCCCCTTCGCGTGATCGCTCTGGCCTTGCCGTCCTCAACAATCACCTGGGTACGATAGCCGTCATATTTGATTTCGTGAATCCAGTTGTCCCCTGTCGGCGGCACCTCGACAAGCGTGGGGAACATCGGCCGGATGAACTTCAACATACGCTAACTCGGACTGACCGACTTTAAATTAGAAGAGGCTAAAATAGTTGCAAAGGAACGCACCAGACGCTTGGGCAGCTCCGGAGCACCTTGAGGAGCGTTATCTTGATCCAGCGGCTGAAATCGCTGGAGCGCCGCTTGGCCGGCTCAAGGAACGATTCCGCCCTCCCGGTGTTTCAATCCCATGACAAACATCACGAA
>NZ_RZRK01001226.1:0-1183 GCF_003997835.1 Mesorhizobium sp. M7A.F.Ca.CA.004.12.1.1 | reverse complement strand
CGCGGATTGGCGGGATCGACGACGAAGCCAAGCGCGCGACATGGGCCGCCTTCGGTCCTGACCTGCAGCCAGCGCGGCACGTTGACGGCGGGCAGGATGGTCATTTCGCGGCGCAGGAGCGCTTCGAGGTTAGCCGCCACCGGTTCCGCGATCTCGAACACCATGCCCTGGCACTGGCCGCCGCGATCGAGCGCCATCATCAGGCCGGGCTGCTCGACCGTGCCGCGAAAACGCTGCACCGTGAAGCAGAACGAACGATGCCAACCGCTGGCCACCGCGCGTTCTCCGCCCCTCACCTCGCCGGCGGGCTTCCACAACAGCGAGCCATAGGCAAATAGTTTCAGCGGCCCGGCCGGAGCGCCGGCCAGCACCTCGTCGCGGATGCGCGCATAGTCGGCATCGGTCATGTGAACCATGCCCGGCGTCGGCCCGGCATCCTCGACAGCACGCATGGTGCGCGCGACCAACGCCTCGGTCAGCGCCATCGGCGTGTTGCGCGGGACCCTCGATGATGCGGTGGAAATGGCCTTGCTCATCTTCGCGCTCCCAGTCCTACCGCCATGTTGCTGAAGGCTGAAGGATTCTCAAGGGCCGTGCAGCCGAGATAGATCACGAGTGGCCGATGCCGCTCTTGCGTGACGCGTCTTGGAACGATGTTGCCGGCAAACTGTTCTGTTCCTTGCCGGAGGATGCCATGAACGATGCGTCGGCACAGCCCGCTGGCCCCGTCCTTTCATCGGCGGAGCGCGTCAACACGCTGTCCCATTTCCACCGCGCCGAGATCGCTCGCATGGCGGGATGGCGCGACCGGCTCGACCTGACGACCAATTGGGCAATCACGGTGGTGGCGGCGCTGCTTTCGGTATCACTCTCGACGGCCAGTGCGCATCACGGCGTGCTGCTGTTCGCCATGCTGCTGATCCTGCTGCTGCTGTGGATCGAGGCGCGCCGCTATCGGTTCTTCGATTTCTATCGGGCGCGCGTACGCCAGTTCGAACGCCACTATTTCGCGCAGATCTTTTCCCCACAGCCCGACTTCGCCTCGGACTGGCTGCTCATCGTCGGCGAAGGCCTGCGCGCGCCGAAATTCCTGCTGTCGCAGCGCGTCGCGCTAGCCCGTCGGCTGCGGCGGAATTACATCTACCTGTTCCTGATCCTCTGGCTGGCCTGGGTGCTCAAGATA
>NZ_RZRK01001225.1:0-1188 GCF_003997835.1 Mesorhizobium sp. M7A.F.Ca.CA.004.12.1.1 | reverse complement strand
TACGGGGAGAAATGCCCGGCAGGGCAATGAGCGACTATCTGTGGTGTCAAGTTGCATTGGCGAACTCCATGCGCGCATCGCGTGCTTTTGCATTGAGAATGACGAGGAGTTTTCGCGCCAGCGCCATGCGGATGACCATTTTGGTTTTGCCAGCCTTTTGCAACCGTTCGGCGAAAGCTTGCAGATGAGGATCGTACCTGGCGACGTGCCGGGCAACGATAAAGAGAATGCCACGCGGCCCGGTGCGACCGCCCCGAATATTACGAGGTCCCTCGCGTTTGCCGCTATCATTGGCGAAAGGCGAGAGCCCCACCAGCTTGGCGATGGCCTTGTTGGAGACGATGCCGATCTCGGGGACCTCCGCCAACAGACGGGCAACGGTGCGGTCAGCCAAGCCCTTGAAGACGCGGAATGTCATGTCGAGCCTGGCCCACAACGGATCATCGTCAATCAGCGAGGCCACCTCGCCAGCCAGCCGCTTCTCCTCGCGCTTGAGGCAGGTCAGCACCGTGGAGAGACTGGCCAGCGTCTCGGCGTCTGTGGTGGCGCTCTTGCGCTGCTTGTTGACGGTGATGTCGCCGGTGACTTGGGAAAGCCTGGAAACCAAGACTTTCAGTCGCTGCTGCGCGGGACTGGGCGGCGCCGCCGGCACGATCTGCTTGACCGACGCGTAATGGGCGATCACGGCCGCGTCGATGCGATCGGTTTTCTCGAAGGTGCCCATTGCTTCGGCGAAGCGACGCACGCTGCGAGGATTGACGATGCCGCAAGGCAGGCCGTTCTCCCAAAGCCACAGAAAGGCCAACCGCTCATAACCGCCCGTGGCCTCCATAACCGCGAGCTCGACACGATGGCCGCGGCAAAACACCAGCAACTCGCCTAGTCCCGCTGCGTCGTTGGCGAAGCGAGCAAACGCAGCGCCCGGCCGGATATGGGCGTCCAGCCAATCTTTCGAAACATCAACTCCACAAATAATGTTGTTCACGGTAACCTGCCTTGTTCGTGCGATTGGAGCCAAGCGACTATTCGGTCGTGCGTGACAAAGGCGAAGATCCCAAGCTCATTGACGGTTGTAGCCGGAGGGGCAGCGGGCGACTTCGCCAAGCCTCGGGCCGGATGGCCATCCGGCCCGAGGCTCAATCGCTTCCATCGCACATAATCATCTCGTGCAGATACAAGGGGCGGCGC
>NZ_RZRK01001224.1:0-1193 GCF_003997835.1 Mesorhizobium sp. M7A.F.Ca.CA.004.12.1.1 | reverse complement strand
TGGTGATGCCGGGCGACAACATCACGGTCGATGTCGAGCTGATCGTGCCGATTGCCATGGAGGAGAAGCTGCGCTTTGCTATCCGTGAAGGCGGCCGCACCGTCGGTGCCGGCATCGTCGTCACCATCAAAGAGTAATTTGGACTTAAACCGATCTGTCGCGGGCGCGGGAGTTGCCCGCGCCGCGCCAGAACAAGGAAGTGACGCATGAACGGACAGAATATCCGCATCCGCCTTAAGGCGTTTGACCACCGCGTGCTCGACGCCTCGACGAAGGAAATCGTGTCGACGGCCAAGCGTACCGGCGCAAACGTCCGCGGCCCCATTCCGCTGCCGACGCGGATCGAAAAGTTCACGGTCAACCGGTCGCCTCACGTCGACAAGAAGAGCCGCGAGCAGTTCGAGATGCGCACGCACAAGCGTCTGCTCGACATCGTCGATCCGACCCCGCAGACGGTCGATGCTTTGATGAAGCTCGATCTGGCCGCCGGCGTCGACGTCGAGATCAAGCTCTAAGGGAATGAGAGCGCGGTAAGGGGCGGTGCCCCTGGCCCGGAACTCTAAAGGAATTGAACCGATGCGTTCAGGTGTGATTGCAAAGAAGGTGGGAATGACCCGCATCTACAACGATGCCGGGGAACATGTTCCCGTCACCGTTCTCCTGATGGAGAACTGCCAGGTCGTGGCCCAGCGCACGCAAGAGAAGAATGGCTACACCGCCGTTCAGCTCGGCGTTGGCCTTGCCAAGGTGAAGAACACGTCGAAGGCGATGCGCGGCCATTTCGCGACCGCTTCCGTCGAGCCGAAGGCGAAGGTCGCCGAGTTCCGCGTCTCCGCCGACAACATGATCGATGTCGGCGCCGAGATCACCGTCGAGCACTTCGTCGCCGGCCAGAAGGTCGATGTGACGGGCACGACGATCGGCAAGGGCTTCCAGGGCGTCATCAAGCGCCACCACATGGGCGGTGGCCGTGCAACGCACGGTAACTCGGTTTCGCACCGGACGCACGGTTCGACCGGCCAGCGCCAGGACCCGGGCAAGGTGTTCAAGGGCAAGCATATGGCTGGCCACATGGGCGACACCCGCGTCACCACGCAGAATGTCGAGATCGTATCGACCGACGCCGACCGCGGCCTGATCCTGATCCGCGGTCGGCGTCGGTCGATACGATCTCGACATTCTGCGTGGTGACG
>NZ_RZRK01001223.1:0-1202 GCF_003997835.1 Mesorhizobium sp. M7A.F.Ca.CA.004.12.1.1 | reverse complement strand
GTTTTTGGCGGTGCTGACCATCGGCTTTGCCTATGAATGGAAAAAAGGAGCGCTGGAATGGGATTGAACGACAGTTCAGGCACCCTCGTCGCGCCGAAGCCCAAGGGTATTATCGATCCCAACACCGGCAGGCCGGTGGGGGAGGACGATCCCTTCTTCCTCGAGATCAACAACGAGTTGGCCGACAAGGGCTTTTTGGTCACTTCGACCGAGGCGCTCATCACCTGGGCGCGCAGCGGGTCGCTGATGTTCATGACCTTCGGCCTCGCCTGTTGCGCGGTCGAAATGATCCACACCTCGATGCCGCGCTATGATTCGGAGCGGTTCGGTGTCGCGCCGCGCGCGTCCCCGCGCCAGTCCGACATCATGATCGTCGCCGGCACGCTGACCAACAAGATGGCGCCGGCGCTGCGCAAGGTCTACGACCAGATGCCGGAACCGCGCTACGTCATCTCGATGGGCTCCTGCGCCAATGGCGGCGGCTACTACCACTACTCCTATTCGGTGGTGCGCGGCTGCGACCGCATCGTGCCCGTCGATATCTATGTGCCCGGCTGCCCGCCGAGCGCCGAAGCGCTGCTCTACGGCATTCTTCTCTTGCAGAAGAAGATCCGCCGCACCGGCACGATCGAACGGTAAATCCATGACCGCATCCCTGAGCGAACTGTCGAACTATCTCGGCGAGAAGCTGATCGGCCGCGTGAACGAGGCTGATATCGCCTATGGCGAACTCACCATCCATGTCGAGCCGCGCGATCTGGTCGAGGTGATGACCTTCCTGCGCGACGATGCGCGCTGCCAGTTCATCTCGATCATCGACGTCTGCGGCGCCGACTATCCGTCGCGGGCCAAGCGTTTCGACGTCGTCTATCATCTGTTGTCGCCGAAGCAGAATGTGCGCATCCGCGTCAAGGTGCAGGCCGACGAGGAAACCATGGTGCCGTCGATCACCGGCGTGTTCCCCGGCGCCGACTGGTTCGAGCGCGAGACCTATGATCTCTACGGCGTGCTGTTCTCGGGCCATCCCGATCTGCGCCGCCTGTTGACAGACTATGGTTTCGAAGGCCATCCGCTGCGCAAGGATTTCCCGCTGACCGGCTTCGTCGAGGTGCGCTACGACGATGAGGCCAAGCGCGTTATCTATGAGCCGGTCGAGCTCAAGCAGGAATTCCGCAATTTCGATTTTTTGTCCCCGTGGGAAG
>NZ_RZRK01001222.1:0-1203 GCF_003997835.1 Mesorhizobium sp. M7A.F.Ca.CA.004.12.1.1 | reverse complement strand
CACAAGATAAAGAGCTTTCGCGTGAGAGAGACGAATAGGATTCGCTCTTGAGGTGTCGGAATCTCACGGGATGGAACGTCCTAGGTTAGACGTCGCCTGGCGGCGGCAACCAGATTTGAAAGAAGCCTTTATCATGAGTCCCAAATTCCTCCGCATCGCGGTCGTGCTCGGCTTGTTGTCCGCCATCGGCCCGTTCGCCATCGACATGTATCTGCCCGCGTTGCCGTCGATCGGCGCGGATCTGCATGCCAGCACCGCTGCCGTGCAGATGAGCCTGTTGATCTTCTTCCTGTCGATGGGTTTTGGCCAGATCGTCGTCGGGCCGATCTCCGACATGGTCGGCCGCAAGCTGCCGCTTTATGGCGGCCTTGCGCTGTTCATGGTTGGCGGCATCGGTTCGGCAATGGCGCCGACCATCGAATGGCTGATCGCTTTCCGTTTCCTGCAAGGGCTTGGCGCCAGCGCCGGCATGGCCGTTCCGCGCGCCATTGTGCGCGACCTGCACACCGGCAATGAGGCCGCCAAGCTGATGTCCTTGCTGATGCTGGTGTTCTCGGTGTCGCCGATCCTGGCGCCGCTGACCGGCAGCGTGATCATCGAGAGTTTCGGCTGGCGCGCCGTGTTCTGGACGGTGACGGGCGCGGCCGCCCTTGCCACGGTGCTGCTCGCAACCTCGCTCAAGGAGACGCGGCCGGCTGAAGAACGCGTCGGTTCCTCCTTCGGAACCGCGCTTGCCGGCTATCGCTTCCTGATGGGCGACCGCAATTTCCTTGGCCTGGTGGCGATCGCCGGCTTCGGCATTGCGAGCTTCTTCGTCTATCTGTCGAGCTCGTCCTTCATTCTGATCGACCATTACGGGCTGTCGCCTTCGGTCTACAGCGTGTTCTTCTCGATCAACGCGGTCGCCTTCATCGGCATGTCGCAGATGACGGGGCTGCTGGCCGAGCGCTTCGGCCTGAGGCGCGTGGTGCGCGTCGCGGTGACCGGCTATGCCTCGACGATGGTGGTGCTGTTGGCGATCATGGCGACGGGCGTCGACCGGCTCGACGTGATGGCGGCCCTGCTGTTCGTCGGCTACGGCTTTCTCGGCCTGGTCATCCCGACCACCTCGGTGCTGGCCATGGAAGAGCATGGCGAGATCGCCGGCACGGCGTCGGCGCTGATGGGCACGCTGCATTTCGCCATCGGCGCACTCGCCATGGG
>NZ_RZRK01001221.1:0-1204 GCF_003997835.1 Mesorhizobium sp. M7A.F.Ca.CA.004.12.1.1 | reverse complement strand
GGCTCGGTCCATGACCCTTTCTCTCCTGCGGATGGCTTCCATTCGGCATCGAAATACTCGCCAAGCGTCCAGCTTTCCGGATCGAAGAAATGACTTCGGAAGAGGTCGATGATGCGCGCTGCGCGGCGCAGATGGGCGCGCTCGCCAGTCGCCTGATGCCAAGCGAGGAAGGCCTCGAGCAGATGCATATGCGGGTTGGAGCGGCGCTCGCCTTTGCCGTCCGATGTCTCGAGGAAGCCGGTCATGCGGCTGTCTTCGAGATGCGCATCGAGAAAGGCGAAGGTTTCCTCGCCGAGGCGCAAGGCGTCTGGATTGCCAGACATATGCGCATGCGCGAGCGCCAGGAGCACGCAGGAATGATCGTAGGCATCCTCGGTGGCGTCGGCGACCGAGCCGTCGACATTCAGCGTGCGAACCCAGCCGCCCTTGTCGGTGCGGCCCTTGCCGGCCATGAAGGTGATGCCGTGGCTGATCAGCCGGTCGGCCGGACCGTCCCAGCCGCGCGCTCGGGCGACGGCGAAAGCATAGACCTGCCTTGCCATGGTGCGCATGCGCTTGGGCTTCATCAGCGGCGAGGCGTCCAGGCCGAGCGCTTCGTGAAAGCCGCCATGGCGTTCGTCGACCCCCGATGTCGACCACAGCGGCAAGGTCTCCTGAAACAGCCAGTGATGCACGCGCCGGCGCCAGGCGCCGCTTTCGATGACGCGGTCATGCGCCGGCGTGAACCTGGTTTCCAGGCGACCCGATTTTTCGAGCTGCTCGACGATCTTCTTGACGTGCTGGCTGTGGCTGACCGGGGCGACGAAGGTGGCATCCGATGTCGAAACGATGGCGATGTCCTTCATGCCGATCGCCGACAGCAGGCGGCCATCACTGCGAATGTAGGAATTCTCGCAATCGATAGCGACGACATCGCCGATGATGACATTGCCCCGGTCGTCGGCGGGGCCGACATCGAGCAGCGACTGCCAGGAGCCGAGATCGTTCCAGCGGAAGCCGGCCGGCACCATGGCGATGTCTTTTGCCCGCTCCATGATGGCGTAGTCGATCGAGTTCGACGGAATGGCGGCGTAGAGTTCTAGCGGCATGTAAAGGCCGGACAGATCCGATGTCGCTGCCCTGTAAGCTGCTTCGGTGGCCAGCCAGATATCCGGCTGGAACGCTATGAAGGCATCACGCATGGCGACGGCGCGAAACAGGAAGA
>NZ_RZRK01001220.1:0-1210 GCF_003997835.1 Mesorhizobium sp. M7A.F.Ca.CA.004.12.1.1 | reverse complement strand
CTGGCGTGCAGCGCAGCGCGCCGGGCTGTCCGAGATCCCGGTCATCATCCGCGAGGTCAACGATCGCACCGCGCTCGAACTGGCGATCATCGAAAACGTCCAGCGCACCGACCTCAACGCGGTCGAGGAAGCGCTCGGTTATCAGCAGCTGATCGACGAGCACGGCTACACCCAGGCCGATCTCGGCCAGGTGATCGGCAAGAGCCGCAGCCATGTCGCCAACACGCTCAGGCTCTTGAAGCTGCCGGATGTGATCCGCGACATGCTGATCGACGGCGCGCTGTCGGCGGGTCATGCCCGCACGCTGGTGACGGCGGAAGATCCGGCGGGCCTTGCCAAGCGCATCGTCGAAGAAGGACTTTCGGTGCGCCAGGCCGAAGCGCTGGCGCAGATGCCGGCCGGCACCAGCAGCGCCAGGGAAGCCAGGCCGGCGCCAAGTCCTGACGAGAAGGACGCCGACACGCTGGCGCTGGAAAAACTGTTGACCGATACGATCGGCATGATCGTGTCGGTGGATCACAAGGGCAGAGGCGGCACGCTTCGGGTAGCCTATCGCTCGCTGGAACAGCTCGATGAGTTGTGCAGGCGGCTGAAGCAGGAACGATAATTAGCCGGCGAATTATCTTCAGGCCGGATTTTTGGCGAAATCGGCGACGCCGCTAATCTCGCTCCTTGAGGGGGAGATGGCCGGCAGGCCAGAGGGGGTCGCCTCACACCAAGCGCCGGCGCCCTTGCGGAAGACATGAAGACGTAAGGAAGTAAGGAAGTAAGGAAGTAAGGAGGCCAGCGCTCCACGCGCAACGACCCCCTCTGTCGCCTTTCGGCGACATCTCCCCCTCGAGGGGGGAGATCAGCCGCGCTGCGCCAACCGGCTACTCTCCACCGCAATCCCCAGCAGCGCCTGCCGTGCCAGCGCCACGGAAAGGTCCGGCCGCCGTCGTGTCTGCAACACCGCCGTCTGCAGCCGGGTCAACGCGCGGCCGAGCGCGTCGGCGCTCCAGCGCTCCAGTGCCTTCTCGACCAGCTTGCGCCTGGAGAAAAACACCGGCGGGCGGGCGGCGGCAACGACCGAGGCGGCGTTGCGGTTACCGGACTCCATCTGGCCGCGCATGATTTGGATCTGCTGCAACTGCCGCATCGCCGAAGACAGCACCAGGAAAGGCTGGCCGCCGGACTGGCAATGGCGGGGAAAGGCAGGGTCGAAGTCGCC
>NZ_RZRK01000121.1:0-10644 GCF_003997835.1 Mesorhizobium sp. M7A.F.Ca.CA.004.12.1.1 | reverse complement strand
CTCGCGGCCGGCGGGTTCGATGCCGGTATCCGTCTTGGCCAGTTCATCGCGGTCGACATGGTCGCGGTGCGGCTAACCCCGTCATTTTCCTTCGTGGTCGTCGGCAGCCCTGACTATCTCAAACGCCATGGCCACCCCGAACGCGTCGACGATTTGCGCAACCACGCCTGCCTGCGCTTGCGCCGTTCGAATGGCGCCATTGCGCCCTGGGCTTTCGTCGACGGCAACGAGGCGATCGAGGCGATGCTCTCAGGCCCGCTGATTGCGCACGATTATCCGACATTGCTCGGGGCCGCGATGCGGGGCGTCGGGCTGGCGCAGACGCCTCGACCAATCGCTGAAGGTCCGATAGCCGAAGGTAAACTCGAACCGGTGCTGGACGGCATCGCCGCCACGACGCCGGGCGTCTTCCTGTATCATCCCGGCAAGCGCCAAGTCCTGCCGAAGCTGCGCGCCTTCATCGACCACCTCAAATCCGCGGCGTGAGATATCGGAATCCAGCCCCTTGCGGTGGCCTCCCCACTGCCGGCGTCGGGCGAGATTTTGATCGTGGCGTGAGCCGACAGAACTGCTATCTTGCCCTCGCACCTTCGGGGAGACTATGCGGACGCCATTTTTGGGCGACATGCACTAGCATCGGGATTGCGGCAATGACGAGTAACGCCAATGTCCTCGATGCGGTGGTCGTCGGGGCCGGCTGGGCCGGCCTGGGCATCAGCCATTCGCTGGCACGGCGGGGCCTAAGCCACAGGATACTGGAGAGAGGCCGCATCGGAGAGACCTGGCGCACACAGCGGTGGGACTCTTTCCGGATGAATACCCCCAACGTGCAGACCGTGATGCCAGGCGACTGCTATGACGGTTCGGATCCGTCCGGTACCCTGACGTGCGACGAATTCGTCGCACTCCTCGAGGATTTCGCCAAGCGGCACGGCCTCCCTGTCGAACAGGATACTGCCGTGACCGAACTCGCCAGTGGACACAATAATGGCGAATATAGGCTAACCACTTCACGCGGCACAGTTTTGGCGCGGAACGTGGTGATCGCAAGCGGCGACCTGAATTGTCCGGTGCGCCCAATTTGGGCCGGTTCGCTGCCGCCCGGCCTCTGCCAGATCGATGCTTCCGATTACCGCAGCGCCGCCGATCTCGCTGATGGAGCGGTGCTGGTTGTCGGAGGCGGCCAGTCGGGTGGCCAGATCGCAGAGGACTTGGCAGAAGCAGGCCGAACGGTCTTCCTTGCCACAAGCCGGGTTGGAAGACTCTCTCGGAGCTACCGAGGTCGCCACATTATGATGTGGCTGGTCGAGAGCGGGTTTCTCGACGTGCGTCGAGAGGAGATAATCCGTCTTGCGGAACGCATTCCGGCTCGTGGTCTGCTTGGGGCAGAACGCACCATTAGCCTCCAAGCGCTCAGCGCCCGAGGTATCGTGCTGCTGGGCCGGTTCGCAGGCGTCGAGGAAGGCGGCCGCCTCTCGTTCGCCGACGATCTCGAAGCCCATATTCGTTTTGGGGATGAAGCCTCCGCCAACGTCAAACGCTATATCGACGAATATATCAGTCGCTCCGGAATCGATGCTCCCGTTTCGGAACCCAATCCTGCGGAGACTGTCGCGGCATATCTGCCGGACCCGACTATTCGTTCTCTTGATGTTGCCGTGTCCGGCATAACGACCGTGGTGTGGTGTACTGGCTTCCGGGGTGATTTCAGTTGGGTGAACCTCCCTGGGGTGCTCGACTCGCAGGGACGGCCCGTTCATGAGGATGGCGTGGCTGCGCAGCCAGGTATCTACTTCGCCGGCTTAGATTTCGCCTCCACGCGCAAATCGGGCATAATATTAGCGATTGCCGAGGAGGCGCACCGCCTTGTCGAACACATCGTCGGGCGTTCGTGACGGACTGGACACAGCCGATCCATGATTGGGTAAACCGGGTGTCGCGTCTCAACTCGGTTCCCGCAGAGCATGGGTTTGATCTCCAGCTACGCAGGCGCCCCCGCCACGGATCCCCTGACCACCAGGTCGACCGGCCAGACCTCGCCTCGCGCCCCCTCCTCCAGTCCTGAAATCCGTGCCGCCAGCCGCTCGGCGACACGGGCGCCGGCGAGACGGATCGATGAACGCGTCGTCGACAGCGGCACCGAGAAATTCTCCGGCCTCAGCCAGGGGAAGACATCGTCGTGGGCGATCAGCGAGACGTCGCTCGGAATGCTCAGGCCGAGGTCGCGTACGGCGCGCACGACGCCCAGCGCCATGATCAGGCTGGAGCAGGCGATCGCCGTCGGCGCGTCGTCCTCTTCCAGCAAACGCCTGGTGGCGCGATAGCCGTTCTCCTCGGTCATATCGACCGAGCAGACATGGCGTTCGCTCAATGACAGTCCGCTCGCGGCGAGCGCCCGGCGCACGCCGCGTTCGCGATGGATGGCGAAGGTCTCGCGGTCGTCACCGTTGATCAACGCCAGCCGCCGATGACCTAGTTGGATCAGCAGCCTGGCCGCCTCGTGGAAGGCGCCCTCATTGTCGATGTCGGTAAAAGCATAGTCGAAGTCGAAGCCCTCACTGCGGCCATGGACGATGAAGGGAATGCCGAGCGTGTTGACCAGCGCCACGCGCCGGTCAGCGGGCCTTGGCGAGGAGATGTAGACGGCATCGACCTGCCTGTTGGCGACGATGCGCCGGTAGGTCGTCTCCTGGTCGTCGGCGTCGGCCGGCGACAGCACAAGGTCAAGCTCGTGCGAACGGGCATAGTCACCAAGGCCGGACAGGAACTCGACGAAATGCGGATCGATGTCGACCGACGCACCGGTCGGCAGGACATAGCCGATCATGCCGGTCTTGCCGGTCGCCAGCCGGCGCGCGCTCGGATTGGGACGATAGCCATGGCGCTTGGCGGCATCCATGACACGCCTGCGCGTCTCCTCGTTGACCTCGGGATAGCCGTTCAGCGCACGGCTTACCGTGGTTTGCGAAAGTGCCAGCATATGGGCGAGCTGCTTGAGGTTCACGAAAGGTCTCCATTCCCTCAAAGCGCTTTTAAATTGAATCGACCCAAGTCCCAGCGGGGCCGAGCCATACCAAGCCGAACCATAGACGCGGTTCGGGCGTATTTGAAACAAAAATTGCTGCTGCATCGCCATAATAGCATGTTGCAGCGCACTTTTAGGGGCGCAAATGCGCGAACCTAAATCGATTAATCCGCCCGGCCTCTTGACTTCCCAGCAATTCAATGGCGTGATCGAGAAAGCCAAAGCGCTTTGGAAGACTCTTCGAAAGGTTGCGGTTCCTTTCCGACTGAGTCACAGTCCTGCGGCGTCGGCGGGCGGAATGGAGGTTCCGTCCGGTGTGTGAGACCCACTGGGAGGAATACCGATGAAGAAAATGCTTTTGCTGGGTGCGGCGTTTGCCACGTTCGCCCTGAACGCGCCCGCGCAGGCCGAACTGAAGTTCAAGCCCGGCGAAGACAAGCGCTTCAACTGGGCGAACTACGAAGAGCTCAAGAAAGTCGACCTCAAGGGTGAGACGCTGTCGATCTTCGGACCGTGGCGCGGCGAGGACGAAGGCCTGGTGCGCGGCGTTCTCGACTATTTCTCGGAAGCCACCGGCGTCGAGATCAAATACTCCTCCTCGGAGAATTACGAGCAGCAGATCGTCATCGACACGCAGGCCGGCAGCCCGCCGAACATCGCCGTGCTGCCGCAGCCGGGTCTTATCCAGGACCTGGCGTCGAAGGGCCTTTTGACGCCGCTCGGTGACGACACCGCCAAATGGGTCAAGGACAATTACGGTGCCGGCCAGTCATGGGTCGATCTCGGCACCTTTAAGGACAAGGACGGCAAGCCGGGCTTCTTCGCCTTCCCTTATAAGGCCGATGTGAAGTCGCTGGTCTGGTATTCGCCGGATAATTTCGAGGAAGCCGGCTACAAGGTGCCGAAAACGCAGGAAGAACTTGCCGATCTCGAAAAGAAGATCATCGCCGATGGCGGCAAGCCGTGGTGCATCGGCCTCGGCTCCGGCGGCGCCACCGGCTGGCCGGCGACCGACTGGGTCGAAGACCTGATGCTGCGCACCCAGCCTCCGGAGGTCTACGACAAATGGGTGAAGAACGAGATCCCGTTCAACGACCCCGCAGTGGTCAACGCCATCGACATTTTCGGCAAGATCGCGACCGACGACAAGATGGTCGATGGCGGCGCCAAGGCGGTCGCGGCGACCGATTTCCGCGACAGCCCGAAGGGCCTCTTTTCGGTGCCGCCGAAATGCTACCTGCACCATCAGGCATCGTTCATCCCGACCTTCTTCCCGGAAGGTACCAAGGTCGGCCAGGACGCGGACTTCTTCTACTTCCCGCCCTATGCCTCCAAGCCTGAACTGGGCACGCCCGTGCTCGGCGCCGGTACGCTGGCGATGATCACCAAGGACAGCAAGAGCGCGCGCGCATTCATCGAATTCCTGAAGATGCCGCTCGCCCACGAGATCTGGATGGCCGAAGGCGGCTTCGTGACGCCGCTCAAGTCGGTCAACAAGGATGCCTATGCCAGCGACGCGCTGAAGAAGCAGGGCGAAATCCTCGCCAATGCCTCGACTTTCCGCTTCGACGGTTCCGACCTGATGCCGGGCAAGATCGGCGCCGGCGCGTTCTGGACCGGCATGATCGACCTGGTCGGCGGCAAGTCGGCGCAGGACGTCGCCACCGACATCCAGAAGAGCTGGGACGCGATCAAGTAGCGGTCGGCATGTAAGCGACCACCATTCTCGCACTGGATCCGGACCGTACTGGCCCGGATCCGACGGCGGCCCGTGCCGCAGCCTTTCGTCATGAGCGCATTGAAATGAAGCGCGATCGGCAATGTGCGCAAGCCGCCGATGACGCGCTCCAAACAACTGAATCGGCGCCTGGTCTCCGTTACCAAGGTCATTCCTTGTCGGGTCATGCGCAGGGGGAGAGGGACCCATGGCGGCTCAGATTTTCTCGGCCATAACAGTCATCATCGTCGGCGTCGGCGGTTGCGTCGCCTATTTCTGGGGCGCCAACAAACTGGTCGACCTGATATTCCCGTCACGCGGCGTCGCGGGTGCCGCGGCCATCGACAATCTGCGCCGGCAAGGGCTGGTCCGGCCATGGCTGTTCGTCGGCCCGGCGATGATCATCCTCACCATTTACCTGATCTATCCGGTGGTCGAGACGCTGCGGCTGTCGTTCCTCGATCGCAGCGGCATCAATTTCGTCGGCTTGGCGAACTATCAATGGGCGTTCGGCGATCGCGAGTTCCGCAACTCGATCCTCAACAACATCATCTGGCTGGCGGTGGTGCCGGCCGCCTGCACCTTCCTCGGGCTGATCATCGCCGTGCTTACGGACAAGATCTGGTGGGGCACGATCGCCAAGAGCCTGATCTTCCTGCCGTTGGCGATCTCCTTCGTCGGCGCCAGCGTGATCTGGAAATTCATCTACGAGTATCGGGGCGACGGCCAGACGCAGATCGGCATCCTCAACGCCATCATCCAGCATTTCGGCGGCCAGCCGCAGGTCTGGATATCGCTGCCGTTCTGGAACAATTTCTTCCTGATGATCATCCTGATCTGGATCCAGACCGGCTTTGCTATGGTCATCCTGTCTTCCGCCCTGCGCGGCATTCCCGAAGAAACGCTGGAAGCCGCCGTCATCGACGGCGCCAATCCGTTCCAGATCTTCTGGAAGATCATGGTGCCGCAGATCTGGGGCACCATCGCCGTGGTCTGGACCACGATCACCATCCTGGTGCTCAAAGTGTTCGACATCGTGCTGACCATGACCAACGGCCAGTGGAACAGCCAGGTGCTGGCCAATCTGATGTTCGACTGGATGTTCCGCGGCGGCGGCGATTTCGGCCGCGGCGCCACCATCGCCATCATCATCATGATTGCCGTCATTCCGATCATGGTCTGGAACATCCGCCAGGCGAACAAAGAGACGGGAGGACATTGAGATGGCCGTCGCGGCCGGAAATTCCTTCGCCAGCCGTTTTGGCGTCCACATCGCCGTGCTCATCTTCGTCGCGATCTGGACCATACCGACGCTCGGCATCCTGGTCTCGTCGCTGCGCGACAAGAACCAGATCATCGCCTCGGGCTGGTGGAACTCGTTCGCCAGTTCCACCCAGACGGAAGCAGGCCGGCTCCCGCCCGCCTCGGCGCAAGTCGAGAAGGACGGCAAGTTCGTCCTCGAGGGCAATATCTTCGGCGACGGCGCCAAGCGCGACATCAGCGCCTTCGGGGTCAAATCGGCGACACCGACGCAATATCCCGCCGGCACCACAGCCGATCTCGGCGACGGCGTGACCTTGCAGCTCAATGCCGACGGCAGCTTCATCATGCATTCCCCGAAAGCATTCGAAGGCGATCGCGGCCAGCGCGTCTATTATGCTTCGTCGGCGCCGCCGAAATTCACCACCGACAATTACAGAACCGTGCTGTTCTCCGAAGGCATCGGACGGTCATTCATGAATTCCCTGACCGTCACCATTCCGGCTACCGTCATCCCGATCCTGATCGCCGCCTTTGCCGCCTATGCGCTGGCCTGGATGCGGTTTCCCGGCCGGGCGCTGCTGATCGCCGTCATCATCGGCCTGCTGGTGGTGCCATTGCAGATGTCGCTGATCCCGCTGTTGAAGCTCTACAACGGCGTCGGCGCTTTCTTCGGCATGCCGTCGAAGACCTATCTCGGCATCTGGCTGGCGCATACCGGCTTCGGCCTGCCCTTCGCCATCTACCTGCTGCGCAGCTACATTGCCGGCCTGCCGCGCGAAATCATGGAATCGGCGCGCATCGATGGCGCCAGCGATTTCGAGATCTTCGTCAAGATCGTCTTGCCGCTGTCGTTCCCGGTGCTGGCTTCGTTTGCCATCTTCCAGTTCCTGTGGGTATGGAACGATCTGCTGGTGGCGATGGTTTTCCTCGGTACAGAGGCAGACCAGATCGTGCTGACCGCCAAGCTCAACGCGCTGTTGGGCTCGCGCGGCGGCGACTGGGAGATTCTGACGACATCGGCTTTCGTGACCATCATCGTACCGCTGATCGTGTTCTTCTCGCTGCAGCGCTATTTTGTCCGCGGGCTGCTTGCCGGCTCGGTGAAAGGAGGCTGAGACGATGCAATCCGCTTTGAAGGCCAGCTCGAAGCCTGACCTCGCCATCGATCGCGACTGGTGGCGGGGCGCGGTGATCTACCAGATCTATCCGCGCAGCTATCAGGACTCGAATGGCGACGGCATCGGCGATCTCAAGGGCATCATAGGCCGCCTCTCCTATATCGCCGCACTCGGCGCGGATGCCATCTGGATCTCGCCGTTCTTCAAGTCGCCGATGAAGGATTTCGGCTATGACGTGACGGATTACTGCGATGTCGATCCGATGTTCGGCACGCTGGCCGATTTCGACGCGCTGACCGCCGAGGCACACAGGCTGGGCTTGAAGGTGATGATCGACGAGGTGCTGTCGCACACTGCCGACAGTCATCCCTGGTTCAAGGAAAGCCGGTCGAGCCGCAGCAACCCGAAAGCCGATTGGTACGTCTGGGCAGACGCCAGGCCGGACGGCACACCGCCCAACAACTGGCTGTCGATCTTCGGCGGCTCGGCGTGGCAATGGGACACCAGCCGCCAGCAATATTACATGCACAATTTCCTGGCCGAACAGCCCGACCTCAACTTTCACAACCACGAAGTCCAGGACGCATTGCTCGACGTCACCCGCTTCTGGCTGGAGCGCGGCGTCGACGGTTTCCGGCTCGATACCATCAATTTCTACTTCCACAGCCAGGGCCTGGAAAACAATCCGCCGCTGCCGCCGGAAGAGCGCAACGACCAGACCGCGCCGGCGGTCAACCCCTACAACTACCAGGACCATCTCTACGACAAGAGCCGGCCCGAGAACCTCGGCTTCCTCGAACGGTTCCGTGCCCTGCTCGATGAGTATCCGGCAACCGCAGCGGTCGGCGAGGTCGGCGATTCGCAGCGCGGGCTTGAAGTGGTTGCCGCCTACACCGCAGGCGGCAAGCGCGTGCACATGTGCTACTCCTTCGATTTCCTGGCGCCGGAAAAGATCAGCGCGGGCAAGGTCCGCTCGGTGCTGGAATCCTTCGGCAAAGTCGCCAGCGACGGCTGGTCGTGCTGGGCCTTCTCCAACCACGACGTGATGCGCCCGGCCTCGCGCTGGGCCGCCAATGAGGCCGACCCGACCGCCTACCTCAAGGTCATCTCGGCGCTGCTGATGTCGTTGCGCGGTTCGGTCTGCATCTACCAGGGCGAGGAGCTTGGGCTCGGTGAGGCAGAGCTGCGGTTCGAGGATCTGCAGGATCCCTACGGCATCCGCTTCTGGCCGGAATTCAAGGGCCGCGACGGCTGCCGCACGCCAATGGTGTGGGATGGCAGCGCCAAGAATGGCGGCTTCTCCCAGGCAAAGCCCTGGCTGCCGGTGCCGGCCAAGCATCTGGCGCAAGCGGTCAATGTCCAGCAGGGCGACGAGGCTTCGCTGCTCGAGCACTACCGGCGCTTTCTCACCTTCCGGCGTGCCCATCCGGCGCTCGCCAAGGGCGACATCACCTTCATCGAAAGTGAGGGCGACACCGTCGCCTTCACGCGCCGCGCAGGCAACGAGCAGATCGTCTGCGTCTTCAATCTGGGAGCCGGGCCGGCCAAGGTTGACCTTGGCGGCCGATCGCTGCAACCTCTGCCCGGGCACGGATTTTCGGGGCAGGCGAACAGCGGTTCCATCGAGCTTGGCGGCTACGGCGCCTGGTTCGGGCGTCTCGACTGAATTCCAATCACTGGAGGAAACCAAATGGCCGATGTCACGCTAAGACAAGTGAAGAAGTCCTACGGCAATCTGAACATTCTCCACGGCATCGACCTCGATATTAAATCGGGCGAGTTCATCGTCTTCGTCGGCCCGTCGGGCTGCGGCAAGTCGACATTGCTGAGATCGATCGCCGGGCTCGAGGAAATCACCTCCGGCGAGCTCAGAATAGCCGGCGAAGTGGTGAACGACGTGCCGCCGTCGAAACGGGGCATCGCCATGGTGTTCCAGTCCTACGCGCTCTACCCGCACATGACCGTCTACGACAACATGGCGTTCTCGATGAAGATCGGCAAAGAGAACAAGGCCGAGATCGACCGCCGCGTGCGTCAGGCCGCCGAGATCCTGCAGCTGACCAAATATCTCGACCGCCTGCCCAAGGCGATGTCGGGCGGCCAGCGCCAGCGCGTCGCCATCGGCCGGGCCATCGTGCGCAATCCGAAGGTGTTCCTGTTCGACGAGCCGCTTTCGAACCTTGATGCGGCGCTGCGAGTCGCCACCCGCATCGAAATCGCCAAGCTCAAGGAATCGATGCCCAACACGACCATGATCTACGTCACCCACGACCAGGTCGAGGCAATGACGCTCGCCGACCGCATCGTGGTGCTCAAGGACGGCCATATCGAGCAGGTCGGCACGCCGATGGACCTCTACAAGAAGCCCGGCAATCTGTTCGTTGCGCAATTCATCGGCTCGCCGGCCATGAATATCCTGCCCGCAACCATCGACAAATCAGGCAATCCGACCGTCGTCAGCCATGTCGGCGGACGCAAGGCAACCGTGCCGATCGCGACGCCGGCTTCGGCAAAGGGCGCTGCGGTGAGTTTTGGCGTGCGGCCGGAGGACCTGATCATCGCCAGCGGCGCGGACTATCTGTTCGAGGGGACGGTCGACTATGTCGAGCAGCTCGGCGAGGTGCAGCTGGTCTATGTCGACATCGGTCGCGCCGACCTGCCGCTGGTGACCAAGCTGCCCGGCAATGTCGAGGTCAAGCGCGGTTCGACATTGCGGCTGAGCGCCAATGGCGAGGACCTGCATCTCTTCGACGCTGACGGACGGTCGTTTGCCCTTCATGAGGCTGAAGCGAAGGCGGCCTGAGGCAGAACCGCGTCTTGGACAAAAAAGAGCAGCGGGCCAGGCCCGCCGCTCTTTTTTTGAAGATCAGCTTCGACTGTTAACGGCCGAAGAGATTCCGGTCGCTGCCCTGAGGAGCGGACTTCTCTACGTCGCCCGACGAATTGAGCAGCTTCTCGACGAGGCCACCGCTGTTGCGGACCGAGCTCGTATGCGCGCTGTCAACCGAAGTAACCGCAGGCTGGTTGGCGCCGTTGGAGCCAAAGTTGTCGCTGCCGGCGAAAGCACTGCCGGTGATGGCCAGAACGGCGGCGGCAGCAATAAGGATCTTGTTCATTTTAGTCTCCTGAATTCTGGATTTCGCCAGACGGCAGGCACAGCTGCCGTCGCTTGCGAAATTGGTTTTAGCGACCGAAGAGGTTACGATCGCTGCCCTGAGCGGGTGTCTGGGCAGCCGGTTCCGAGGTCTTGGTGGAAGCCGTGTACGACTGGTCCACAGCGGCGGCAGGCTGGTTGGCGCCGTTCGAACCGTAGTTGTCGCTGCCCGCGAAAGCGCTGCCGGTGATGGCCAGAACGGCGGCGGCAGCAATGAGGATCTTGTTCATCTTAAATACTCCTGAATGTCTGAATTTCGAATGTCTGAATTTCGCCAGGGCAGCGGGCGAGCCCGCCGTCGACTGGGAATCGGCTGTTAGTTGTTGCCGAAGAGGTTGTGGTCAGCACCCTGGGCAGGCGCCTGAGC
>NZ_RZRK01001219.1:0-1213 GCF_003997835.1 Mesorhizobium sp. M7A.F.Ca.CA.004.12.1.1 | reverse complement strand
GCTCGGCCGCCGGCCTGCTCGCCTATGGCAATGCCAACGAGATCGTCAAGGAAATGGCCTACGAGGTGCTGCCGGTGGTCAGACACACGCCTGTGCTGGCCGGCGTCAACGGCACCGACCCGTTCGTCATCATGCCGCTGCTGCTGGCAGAGCTGAAGACCATGGGCTTTTCCGGCGTGCAGAACTTTCCCACCATCGGCCTGTTCGACGGCAGCATGCGGCAAAGCTTCGAGGAAACCGGCATGGGCTTCGGGCTCGAGGTCGACATGATCGCCGAGGCGCACAAGCTCGATCTCTTGACCACGCCCTATGTCTTCAACCCCGACGAGGCCCGCGCCATGACAAAAGCCGGCGCCGACATCGTCGTCGCCCATATGGGTGTGACGACAGGCGGCTCGATCGGCGCCACCTCGGCCAAGTCGCTCGACGACTGCATCGTCGAGATCGATGCCATCGCCGACGCCGCGCGCTCGGTGCGCAAGGACGTCATCCTGCTTTGCCATGGCGGGCCGATCTCGATGCCCGACGACGCCCGCTACATCCTCTCCCATGCCAAGGGCCTGCACGGCTTCTATGGCGCCAGCTCGATGGAACGGCTGCCGGCGGAAGCCGCGATCGCCAAACAGACGGCCGATTTCAAGGCGGTGACACTTGGTGGTGACAAGACCACGAAGAAAAAGAAGGGATGATGAGACGATGACCGACACGAGCAAGGTATTTGTCTACCCGAAGGACGTCAGCGCCTTCGGTTTCGACTGGGGAAAACTGGCACTGACGGTGGCGCCGGAGGTGAATGGCGCGACCCGCTTTTCCGGCGGCGTGGTCGACCTGCCCTCCGGCAAGGGCCACACGCGCCACAACCATCCGGGCGCGGAAGAAATCATCTTCGTCATCTCCGGTCATGGCGAGCAGATGGTCGAGGACGAAAAGGGCAATCCGGTGGTCGCAAAAGTCGGCCCCGGCTGTACCATCTATGTCCCGGAAAGCCGCTTTCATTCGACGCTGAACACCGGCGACGGGCCGATGCAGCTTTTCGTCGTCTATTCGCCGGCCGGGCCTGAACTGGTTTTGCGCGAGCTGCCGGATTTCAGGCTGATCGCGCCGGGGCAGTGATGAACTTGTTCTAGGGTAGCGCTGCCCCTTGTATCTGCACGAGATGATTATGTGCGATGGAAGCGATTGAGCCTCGGGCCGGATGGCCATCCGGCCCGAG
>NZ_RZRK01001218.1:0-1215 GCF_003997835.1 Mesorhizobium sp. M7A.F.Ca.CA.004.12.1.1 | reverse complement strand
TGGCCGTTGCCGGTCGGGGCATCTGGGAGACCTGGGTGGTCAAAACGCCGCTGCCGCCTGAGATCGCCGATGTCGGAACGCTGCTCGAACCCAATCTCGAATTGCTGCAGCAACTCAGGCCCGACATCATCCTGTCCATGCCGTATCTCGACGGCATCAAGCCGCTGCTCGAACGCGTGGCGCCGGTGACGACGATCGGGCTCTATACCGAGGCCGGGCAGCCCTATCAGCGCGCGCTCGAGGCGACGCGCCAGCTTGCCGGGCTTGTCGGCAAGGAAAGCGAAGGCGAGGCGCTGATCGCGGCGACAGATGCGTATTTTTCGGAAGTTCGCCGGCAACTGGCGCCGCTTTCGGCGCGGCCGATCTATGTCGTCAGCTTCATGGACCCGCGCAATGTGCGCGTCTACGGCAAGAAGAGTCTGTTTCAGGAGGTGTTCGATCGCATCGGGCTCGCCAACGCCTGGACGGCCGAGACCAATTATTGGGGGTTTTCGACCATTGGTATCGACGGGCTGGCGACATCCAGCGACGCTCGCCTCGCCTATCTTGAACCCTTGCCCGAGGGCGCGGGCGGCACGCTGACCGAAAGTCCGGTCTGGAACGCCATGCCTTTCGTGCGCAACCGCTCGATCATGCGTCTTCCCGCCGTCCATATGTTCGGCGCCCTTCCGTCCGCCACCCGTTTTGCTCGGGTCCTGGCGTCTGCGATGACTGTGGAGGCCGCCCGTGGCTGAGGATGCTGCGGCCATTGCCCAAGGGGGGAAGCATGCGTCGGCCGGCCGGGCCTCCGCGTGGAGCTTTTTCAGCAATCAGCCGGTAGGCGCGATCCTGCTTTGCGCGGTGCTGCTCGCGGCAGCGTCAGCGGCAACCGTCTCAAACCTCACCGTGCAGCTACCATCGGCGCTCTGGCTCCAATCGCTCGCCGCCCCCGACATCGCCGACATGCGGCAGGTGCTCGTCCACTATGCTTTCCTGCCTCGGCTTGCCGTCAGCCTTCTGTGCGGTGCGGCGCTCGGGCTTGCCGGAACCGTCCTGCAGCAGGTTCTGCGCAACCCGCTTGCCTCGCCCGAAACGGTCGGCGTCTCGGCCGGTGCCTATCTGGCGCTGGCGCTGACGACGCTTCTGTCACCGTCGCTGCTTGCCTTCGGGCGCGAATGGGTGGCGCTGGCTGGCGCATTCGTCGCCCTTGCCGCCGTTTTCGCTCTGTCCTGGCAC
>NZ_RZRK01001217.1:0-1216 GCF_003997835.1 Mesorhizobium sp. M7A.F.Ca.CA.004.12.1.1 | reverse complement strand
CACCTTCACACTTGCCCGAGCCGTATCCGGCGGCACGCATCTGCGTATCGTCCATGACGGCTTTGCCCGCAAGGCCATGCCTGCCGTCGCCATGGCAGGCGCCGGCTGCCGGGTTTCGCTCGGTGCGAACAGGTCATCTAAGCCAATCGCCGCAAACACGCCTCGCCTCCTGCTTCGCGCGGCCTGAAAACAAAACGGACGGAGAGAGACAATGAGCGGTGTTGCCAGTCTGGTGCCGATGGTCATCGAGCAATCGAGCCGCGGCGAACGTGCCTTCGACATCTTTTCGCGGCTGCTGCGCGAGCGCATCATCTTCATCAACGGCGAGATCAACGACGACATCTCGGCGCTGGTCTGCGCGCAGCTTTTGTCGCTGGAATCGGACAATCCCGACAAGGAGATCTCGCTCTACATCAACTCGCCGGGCGGCGTGGTGACCAGCGGCTTCGCCATCTACGATACGATGCAATATATCAGCTGCCCGGTGTCCACCGTATGCATGGGCTTTGCCGCCTCGATGGGCTCGTTCCTGCTGATGGCAGGCACACCGGGGCGCCGGATTTCCCTGCCGAATGCCACTATCCTGCTGCATCAGCCGCTGGGCGGGTTCCAGGGCCAGGCATCCGACATCCAGCGCCATGCCGAGCGCATCGGCCGGACGAAACGGCACATGGCCGAACTTTACGCGCAGCATTGCGGCCGCAGCTATGAAGAGGTGGAACGCACGCTCGACCGCGACCACTTCATGACCGCCCGCGAGGCCCAGTCCTGGGGCATCGTCGACCATGTTTTCGACACGCGAAAGAAAGCGGCGTAAGCCAGGGCCGGATCGGAGACCGTCCGGCAGGTAGTCGAAGATTTGACGATGCCGGTCTGGTTCCATCGGCGGCGCGCCACTATAGTCCTGGGATGACCGACACTCATCAGTCCAGATCATTGCACCGCGTCATCGCCGTTGCAGCGCTCGCCATTGCGAGCCTCATCAGCGGCGCGGCACTTGCCGACGACAGTTCGTCGTCGACGCAAAAAGGCGCCCTGCCCGGCGTGACCGGCGACTACCGCATCGCCAAGCCGGCTCCAGAGCCGGACGATGCGCTGCCAGCCGGCGAGAACGGCACATTCAAGATCGGCGATACCGATGTCAGGATTTCCGGCAGCATCACCGTCGATGTCGGCGCCGGCTCGTTCGGGCCGCCGCGCCACTGACAGCGCGTGT
>NZ_RZRK01001216.1:0-1218 GCF_003997835.1 Mesorhizobium sp. M7A.F.Ca.CA.004.12.1.1 | reverse complement strand
TGTCGAGCCCGGCCAGATGGTTCGCGTCCCACCGCTCGAGGTCGACAAGAAGGGCGAGAGTGCGCTGACCGGCCACTCGATCCGCAACCAGGGCGATGCCGATGTCCTGTCGAAAATGCTGATCCATGAAGATCCCAAGGTTTTCGTCTTCAACAAGCCGGCGGGCCTTGCGGTGCAGGGCGGCTCGGGCGTCACCCGCAATGTCGACGACATGCTGGAGGCCTGGCGCAGCCAGAAGGGCGAGAAGCCCAGACTGGTTCACAGGCTCGACCGCGACACTTCAGGTGTTCTGGTCGTCGCCCGCACCCGGCTGGCCGCCATGAAGCTCTCGGAAGCGTTTCGCGCCCGCGAGACCAAGAAGACCTATTGGGCGCTGGTCAAGGGCGTGCCGCCCAAGCGCGAGGACAAGATCTCGACCTGGCTGATCAAGGAGCCGACGCCGGACGGTGACCGCGTGCGTGTCGCCGCGCATGGCGAAAAGGGCGCCGATCACGCCGTCTCCTACTACCGCATCATCGAGCAGGCTGCGCAGACGATGACCTGGCTTGAAATGGAGCCCTATACGGGCCGCACCCACCAGCTTCGTGTCCACGCCGCCTACATCGGCTGCCCGATCCTGGGCGATCCGAAATATTTCGAGGCCGACACCAACTGGGACTTTCCAGGGGGCATTCAAAACCGCCTGCATCTGCACGCCCGCCGCATCATCATTCCGCATCCCGACAAGGGCGTCATCGATGTCACCGCGCCAATGCCGCCGCACATGCGCCAGAGCTGGAACCTGATCGGCTTCGACGACGCCAGCGCGGAGGACTGATCGTGAGCGGCGCCAGTGACGCGCTCGACCGGCGCGACACGGTCGACATGGCCGCCGCCGCCATCATGGTCGGGCTGACCTTTTCCTGGGGGTTGAATTACGTCGCCGCCAAGATCTCCTACGCTGGTTATGACCCGGTCTTCCTGTCGATCGCGCGCTCGATCATCGGCGGCCTGTGTGTCTTTGCCTGGTGCCGGTGGCGCGGCATCGCGCTTTTCACGCGCGACGGGACCTTGCTCGCCGGCATCGTGGTTGGCGCGCTTTTCGGCATCGAGTTCCTTTGCCTTTATGTCGGCCTGGAGCATACGACCGTTGCCCGCAACACGCTGCTGGTCAACACGATGCCGTTCTGGATGCTGCTCGGCGGCCATTTCCTGCTCGGTGAGCAGATCACATTGAGG
>NZ_RZRK01001215.1:0-1223 GCF_003997835.1 Mesorhizobium sp. M7A.F.Ca.CA.004.12.1.1 | reverse complement strand
GGGTGATCAGCGCCTTCTGGATCAGCATCTCGGTGTAGGAATCGATGCTGGCCGTGGCTTCGTCGAGCACCAGGATCTTGGCGTCGGCCACCAGTGCACGCGCAAAGCTGATCAGCTGGCGCTGGCCGAGCGAGAGATTGCCGCCGCGCTGCTCGAGTTCGGTATCGTAGCCATCGGGCAGGTTCTCGATGAAATCGTGCGCGCCGACGGCTTGTGCGGCGCGCACCACCTCCTCGCGGCTGGCTGATGTCTTGTGGTAGCGGATGTTTTCCAGCACCGAGCCGGAGAACAGGAACGGCTCCTGCAGCACCATCGCCACCTGATCGCCGAGCGAATCCTGGGTCAGGTCACGCACATCATGGCCGCCGACCAGAACCTCGCCCGACCAGACATCGTAAAAGCGGTGCACCAGCGCCATAGAGCTGGACTTGCCCGATCCGGTAGGGCCGACAAGGGCCACGGTCTCGCCCGGATTGACGCGAAAGGAGATGTTCTTCAGCACCGGCTGGTTCGGCCTATAGCCGAAGGTGACGTTCCTGAACTCGACCGAGCCGTCCATGTCGCGCGACAGCGTCACCGCGCCTTGCCTGTCGCTGACGTCGACCGGCACGTCGAGCACTTCGGAGATGCGCTGGCCCGAAGCCATGGCGCGCTGCATGACGCTGTATTGCATGGTCAGCGAGCGGATCGGGTCGAAGAAGCGCTGGATGTAGAACAGGAACGCCACCATGACGCCGATGTCGAGGCTGTGCGACAGCACCATCGAACCGCCGACGACGATGACGGTCGCCATGGCGATGCCGGTCAGCGTGTCGACGATCGGCACCATCACCTGCGCGTATTTCGCCGAGGTCAGATGGGCATTGAGATTGGCCAGCACCTTCTCGTCATAGAGGTCGAAATTGACGTGCTGGCGCTCCAGGCTCTGCACCGTGCGCACGCCATGGATGCCTTCGGCCAGCGCGCCATTGGCGATCGAGTTGGTTTCGTGCGCGGCCATGAAGGCGACCTTGGCGCGCGGCAGCCAGAACAGGCGCACGATGAACAGCACCGGCATGGTCGACAGCGTCAGCAGGCCGAGCCGGAAATCCAGCCACAAAAGCACGCTGACGATGCCGAACAGCAGCACGATGTCGCCCACCGACATGACCGACGTTTCGAGGAATTCCTGCATCGAATTGACGTCGCCCTGCAGGCGCGACATCAGCCGCCCGACCTCGGTC
>NZ_RZRK01001214.1:0-1225 GCF_003997835.1 Mesorhizobium sp. M7A.F.Ca.CA.004.12.1.1 | reverse complement strand
GTTCTTCCCTTCTCCATGTGGGCCGGCCAACCTCAAAAACGAGGCGGGCACGGCGCTGTCTTAAGTTGCCCCGCGTCCGGTGGAGGCCGGCCCATGCGGGAGTTTCCAGTTCAATGCGGCTGCCTTGCCCTTGCGGACAAGCAAAGCTCATGCCTGATAGGAAGACGGGCCGCCATACCGCAGCGAACCGCCTCCGTCAAGTGCAATCGTTAATTTCCCCGCACTGCGTCCTTGAGCACCGCTTCGATCTGTTCCGTCACGGCGTCGATATCGGCCATGCCGTCGACACTGCGGAGCTTGCCCTTGGCATAGTAGTAGCCAATCAGCGGCGACGTCTTCTTGTAGTATTCCCTCAGGCGCTCTTCGAACACGGTCGGGTTGTCGTCCTTGCGAACGGGAAGGCCGGCGGCCTGCGCCTCGTCGGCGCGCTTGACGATCCGGCCAACCAGGGCCTTGTCGTCGACGACGAGCTCAATGACGGCGTCGAGGCCCTGGGAGCGATCCGACAGCATCTGCTCGACCGCATCCGCCTGCACCAGGGTCCGCGGATAGCCGTCGAGGATGAACCCCTTGGCGCAGTCGGGCTGATCGATACGCTCGGCGACGATCGCGTTGACGATCGCGTCGGACACCAGTTCACCGGCATCCATCACCGCCTTGGCGCGCTTGCCGACTTCGGTGCCTGCCTGGACGGCAGCACGCAGCATGTCGCCCGTCGAGAGCTGGGGTATGCCGTGTTTTTCTACCAGTCTTTGTGCTTGCGTCCCCTTGCCCGCTCCTGGCGGCCCAAGCAATATCAACCTCATCTGGCTTTCTTCCCCCCGCGCAGCTTCGACTTCTTGATCAGGCCTTCATACTGGTGCGCGATCAGGTGGCCCTGAATCTGCGCAACCGTATCGAGCGTGACACTGACCACGATCAGAAGCGATGTGCCACCAAGGTAGAATGGTACGCCAGTCGCCGAGATCAGGAACTCCGGCAACAGGCACACCAGCACCAGATAGATGGCGCCGACGACGGTGATGCGGGTGAGAACGTAATCGATGTAATCGGCGGTGCGCTCGCCCGGACGATAGCCCGGGATGAAGCCCGAATGCTTCTTGAGCTGGTCGGCGGTTTCCTTCGGGTTGAAGACAATCGCAGTGTAGAAGAAGGCGAAGAACGCGATCATCGCCGCATAGAATGCCATATAGAGCGGCTGGCCGTGGCCGAGTGCGGCCAGGAT
>NZ_RZRK01001213.1:0-1227 GCF_003997835.1 Mesorhizobium sp. M7A.F.Ca.CA.004.12.1.1 | reverse complement strand
GCGTCCACGCGCTGGTCCATGTCGGCGCGCATGGCACGCTGGAATGGCTGCCGGGCAAGACCGTTGCGCTTTCGGAGAACTGCTTTCCCGAGATCGTCACCGGCGCCTTGCCCGTCGTCTATCCCTTCATCGTCTCCAACCCAGGCGAAGCGGCGCAAGCCAAGCGCCGCATCGCCGCCGTCACCCTTGGTCATCTGCCACCGCCGCTGACCGGCGCCGGGCTCGACGAAAACCAACACAAGCTCGAGCGGCTGGTCGATGAATACGCCCAGGCCGACGGGCTCGACCGCCGCCGCCGAGATCGTCTGGCGAAGCTGATCGTCGACACCGCGCAAAAGACCGGTTTCGCCTCCGAAGCCGGCGTCGCCACGACCGACGCACCCGACGAAGCGTTGCGCCGCATCGACGCCTGGCTCTGCGACCTCAAGGATTTTGCCATCAAGGATGGGCTGCATATCTATGGCCGCGCCCCTGAGGATGAGCCCGACGCCATGCGGCGACAAAGCGCTGACGCCGAGAAAGCGGCGCTGCTCGCCGCGCTTGATGGCCGCCACGTCAAGGCCGGTCCAGCCGGGGCGCCCGCGCGTGGCCGCTCGGACGTCTTGCCCACCGGCCGCAATCTGTTCACCTCGGACCCGCGCACCATGCCGACGCCGACCGCCTATGATCTGGGCAAGGCAGCGGCGGAGGAAGTCGTGCGCGGCTACATGCAATCGCACGGCGACTGGCCGCGCTCGCTGGTCATCGATCTCTGGGGCTCGGCTTCGCTGCGCACCGGCGGCGAGGAAATCGCGCAAGGCCTGGCTCTGATGGGCTGCCGGCCGCAATGGGATTCGGCGACCGGCCGCATCACCGGCATCGAGGTATTGCCGCCGGCGCCGCTCGGAAGGCCACGCGTCGATGTCACCTGGCGCATATCAGGCCTGTTCCGCGATATGTTCCCGACCCAGATCGCGCTGATCGATGCCGCCGCCAACGCGGTTGCCGCCCGCGACGAGGAGGATTCGGAAAACCCGCTCGCGGCCAAAACCCGCGCCGACGGCAAGATCAGCCCGCGCATCTTCGGCACCTCGCCGGGCACATACGGCGCCGGCGTCGAGGATCTCATGTCCTCCGGCGACTGGGCGGCACGCGACGAAATCGGCCGCGCCTATCTCGACGCTACATCGCACGCCTATGGCGGCGCCGGGGGCGAAGGCATCTCCGCGCCCGGCGCCGCCATAGGCG
>NZ_RZRK01001212.1:0-1228 GCF_003997835.1 Mesorhizobium sp. M7A.F.Ca.CA.004.12.1.1 | reverse complement strand
GAGGCGCCGTGGGTGACCTCCTGTTCCATTTCTTCGACCGCAACGGCGATCTGGTCGACCATCCGGTCAACAGCCACGTGATGTCGGTGGATGTCGACCGTCTGCGCAAGGCGCCGATCCGTATCCTCACCTCCGGTGGCGAGGAGAAAACCGAAGCGCTGCTCGGCGCCATGACCCTCATCGCCCCAACCATCCTGATCACCGACGAGGAGAGCGCGCGGCGTATGCTGGAGGCGGTCAGCGGAAGCTGAAACTGTCCGTGATGTAGTCCGGCCAGGCCTGCTGTTCGTCGAAAACAGCGGCGAGATCCGGTGTGTCCGCCAGTATTCCGCTCAGCACCAGCGCGGTGGCGATGCCGGCGCTGTTTCCCCCCGATATATCGTGTTCGACGCTGTCGCCGACACAGACCACGGTGCCAGGGTCCGGCTCGCCGGCCAGCGCCAGCGCGGCTTCGAAAATCGCCTTGTCGGGCTTGCCGATACGGGTAACGCTGCCGCCCAGGCTTTCATAGAGATCGGCCAGACGACCGGCGCCGAAGCGAGGGCCAACGGCCGTCAGCATGATCATGTCGGGATTGGTGCAGAAACACGGCACCCGCCGCTCTGCAGCCGGCGCGAACAGCCTGCGATAATGGTCAAGGTCAAAGCGGTCACCCTCGCTGGCCGCGATCAGCACCAGTTCGGCCTCATCGCCGGACCCGGTCAGCACAAAAGGCAGGCCCTCGATCGCGGAGCGGTCAGCTTCACGGCTGATCAGCAGACATTTTGTCCCTGGGCGCAGCTTCCCCGAAATCGCCATCTGCCTGAAGGATCGCCACGCCACCTCGCCGGAAGAAACGAAATGATCCCAGCTTCCCGCTTCGAAGCCGAGTTTCATGAGCCGGCTTTCATTGGGTCGTGCCCGCCTGCCGGAGTTCGAAACCAGCACCACGGTCTTGCCGGCGCGCTTCAGCGCCGACAGCGCTGCCACCGCGCCTGGATAGGGCCGTGTGCCGTCATGCAGCACGCCGAACTGGTCGAGCAGGAACACGTCGTAGCGCTCCGCCAGCGGCCCGATGCCGTCGAGACGTTCGATCGTTTTGGCGCTCATAGGAGTCCTGCCCGGCTTGCACCCATCAGCGCCAGCCGCGCCGTGCCGGCGGCGGCCTCGTCGGAAAGCGCGGGCAGGAAATCGACGCCGAGCCTGCGTCGCCGGATTGCCGTCCAGGCCGGGTTCGCCGCCCCGCCTC
>NZ_RZRK01001211.1:0-1230 GCF_003997835.1 Mesorhizobium sp. M7A.F.Ca.CA.004.12.1.1 | reverse complement strand
CCCTGCGGCCGCGTCACAAAGCACTTCTGGTTGGCGCGGATGGTCAGTCGGATCACTTCGGCTGGAATGGCCAGGAATGCCTCCTCGAACTCGCCCATCAGCACGACAGGCCATTCGACCAGCCCGGACACCTCCTCCAGCAGCCCTTCGTCCTCGACCAGATCAAGCCCGTTGGCGAAGGCTAGATTGCGGGCGTCGGCAAGGATGATCTCCTTGCGCCGATCAGCATCGAGCACGACCTTGGCCGCTTCCAGCTTGGAAACATAGTCGTCGAAGCGGCGCACCGTGATGGCGTCAGGCGCATGGAAGCGGTGGCCGTAGGTGGTGTTGCCGGAGCGGATGCCGTCGATCTCGAAATCGACCACGACAGGCTCCTCTGTCTCCGGGCCGAAGGTGCACAGGATCGATTGCAGCGGGCGCACCCAGCGCAGCGAGCCTGGCTTGGCCGAGGCCGGTCCCCAGCGCATCGATTTCGTCCACGGGAAATTGCGGATGATGCCCGGCACCAGTTCGGCGATGATCTCTTCCGCCGCCCTGCCCGGCCTCGAAATGTGGGCGACATAAAAATCGCCCTTCTTCGGATCGGAATGGACATGGGCCTCGGCGATCGAGGAAAGTCCGGCCTTGCGCAGGAACCCCTGGACCGCCTGTTCAGGCGCCGATGTCGAAGGCCCCTTGATCTCTTCGCTTATATCTTTCGAGCGCGCGGTGAGGCCCCTGATATCGAGCGTCAGCCGGCGTGGCGTCCAGTACTCGCGCGCCGCTTCATAGGTCAGCCCCGCCTCGACCAGGCCGTCGGTCAGCATCTTCCTGAGATCACCCGCCGCCTTGCGCTGCATGCGGGCAGGAATCTCTTCCGAGCGGAGTTCTAGAAGCAGGTCAGGCATGGATGGGGCTCACGCGGCAAAATGGTCCGGGCGGGGGCATAGCAACTCGGCTGGCCGCTGTCACCCTTTCCGCGCGGGGATCGCCGATTTGCGCCCGTTTCCAGAAATTTTGGCCGCCCTGTCGGGACAAGACCGCGCCACCCGTCCTTGGATCAAAGATTTCCATGAACCGAACGCAGCGCTGAAGCGACCCACGCTCAGGCAGGAAACTATTGGCTCAACGACCATGAAAACGGCATCCAGACTTCTGCAGATCCTCGCGCTCGGCGCCTGCTTCACGGCGCAGGCTCACGGTGCCTTCTCGATGCCGGGCGTTCGACAGGCATTGCGCACGATCGACGGT
>NZ_RZRK01001210.1:0-1231 GCF_003997835.1 Mesorhizobium sp. M7A.F.Ca.CA.004.12.1.1 | reverse complement strand
CAACCACGAATTCGCAACCTGGCGTCTCAACGGCAACACCCTGAGGGCCGGAGACTGGAAACCGCCTCAGGATCACGCAGGCCGATTCGTCACGATCGCCTCATCTCATTCTTATTACTTTTGGGGTAATCGAATTCTGTCACGACCCTTGGCAATCTGTGCCTGCGGAGCCGGCAATCGGCTTCGATTGAAAGGGAGTGCACTTATGACCGCTTACGCCGTCGCCCATATGCGCCAAGCCACGATGGGCCCGCAGATCGTCGAATACCTGCACAAGATCGATGCCACGCTGGAACCTTTCGGCGGCCGTTTTCTGGTCCATGGCGGCGATGTCGAGGTGATCGAGAACAACTGGCCGGGTCATCTGATTATCATCGAATTTCCCGACAGGCAGCATGTGCATGGCTGGTACAATTCGCCCGCCTATCAAGCGATTCTGGCGCTGCGCACGGACAATTCGGAGGCCGACGTGGTGTTTGCTGACGGCGTCGAACATCCGCACAAGGCCACGGACATCCTCGAATAGCTTGCGGCTACTGCCGTTTCAGCAAGAACACTGCCTGCTGGCCGAAGAAGTTCCAGAACCACCACGGCATCGACAGGCCGATCTTCTGGCCGTTGGCGTCGAGAGCGGTTGCCTTCTCGACTGTCGCGCCGAGCTCGTCGCACAGATTGACGAAGTCGCGGATGGTGCAGAAGTGGATGTTGGGCGTGTCGTACCAGGAATAGGGCAGGTCCTTGGTCACCGGCATGCGGCCGTTGACGAACAGTGACAGACGCACACGCCAATGGCCGAAATTGGGGAAGGAGACGATGGCGCGATTGCCGATCCTGAGCAGTTCGTCGAGCACCAGCTTCGGGTTGCGGGTGGCCTGCAGCGTCTGCGAGAGGACGACGAAGTCAAAGCCCTTATCGGGATAGAATTCGAGATCCTTGTCGGCGTCGCCTTGGATGACCGAGAGGCCGCGCGCCACGCATTCGTTGACGCCGCGCTGCGACAGCTCGAGCCCACGGCCGTCGACCTGCTTGCTGTCCTGCAGCAATTCGAGCAGCGAGCCGTCGCCCGAGCCGACATCGAGCACGCGCGACTGTGGTGGGATGAGGTTGGCGACGACTTCAAGGTCGACGCGCTGGTCGCGGTTGACGCTCATAGGCCCAGCCCTCTCGCCCTGGCGGCCGAGCCGATGAAGCCGTTGATGGCGGCAAACAGTTCCGGCTCGTCGAGCAGGAA